>CALQLF020000021.1 GCA_943331345.2 Candidatus Planktophila lacus
CTGCTCTGAGCGGCAACTGAAGCCATCGCGCAAGCCTTGGGCGCTGCCGCACCGCTCGAAGCAATTGAGCCCAGCCATCTCCCATCCCAAGGGGCTTGACAGGCTTTTTCTATTTCAGTACCTTTTTAAGAAAAGGTACTTAGTCAAATGCAAGAAGACACCAAGCTATCCCCGCTCCGCAAGGGCTTACTGGAATTTCTGGTCCTAAAGATCGTGGGCGCGCGCAGTATTTACGTACCCGACATCCTGCGGCGGCTGGCCAGTACGGAATTCGCCACCCAGGAAGGCACCCTCTACCCACTGCTCAGCCGTCTGCGGCGCGAAGGCTTGGTGGACTACGAATGGCAGGAATCGGGCCTTGGCCCGCCACGCAAGTACTACCGGCTCACCGCCGCCGGCCAGGGACAACTCGAAGGCTTCCAGTCTTACTGGGCACGCCTCAACGCCACCATTTCAGACCTCGGACAATAAAACCATGGAACGCGTCATCACCATCAGCCTCGGCGGCCACTTGCTGCACCTCGAAGAAAGCGCGCACCAGCGGCTAGCGGCCTATCTCACCCAAGCCGCGGTGGCACTCGCTGCCGACCCAGACCGCGAGGAAATCACCGCGGACCTAGAGGCAAGCATCGCCGAAAAGTGCGGCGCCCCAAGCCGCGGCACCACGCCGGTGCGTGCCAGTGAGCTGCAAAAGGCCCTAGACGAAACAGGCCCGGTGAATGGCGCGCGCAGTGAACCCCCGACACCTCCGCCTGCAGCCGAATCCGCGAGGCAGGGCATGCAGTTACAGCAAATCACCGAAGGCGCTCACGGAAGCGGCGTATGCCTCGGGCTGGCGCGGTATTTCAGCATCGACCCTTCCTGGGTACGGCTAGCGGCACTGGTGGCGCTATGCGCCAGCTTTGGCACGGCGCTCGTCGTCTACGTCGTACTGTCGTTCGTCATCCCGTATGCGCCGCGCACCACCCCGGACACCGGCAAAGGCCTGCCGAACAGGTGGCGCCACTACGTGGAAACGCAGAAGGCGAAGTGGTCCGGGGTGCCCGCCTGACACACGGCCCCCACACACTTCGCCGTGGCCAAGACGATTTTCAATGGGCCGCACACGCCTTCACTTGAAACCTTGTGCGAACCGCCTGAAGACACGCGCCAGTATTTCCTGCTGCGATTGCGCGCGTTCGCTGGCGACATCATCTCCCGGCTCATAGGCTTCAATCCTCTCACGCGACAAGGTTCCATCTGCCTCGAGCAGACGCTCCAGCGTATCGAGGCGCGTGCGAGTTACCGAAAGCTCCGCCGTCAACGCCACCACGGCAACCCAGAGGGCGTCCACCAATGGGTCTTCGGCAAATGCGTGCCGTCTGCCGGAAGCTTGACTGAACTCTAGGCCAATCTCGCCCTCCGACTGCTTACTCTGCGTCACTTGCGTGCCCCTACTGCATACCACACGGGAGCACGCCCAGGATCTTCGGGCTGACGGGAGGTGACACTCCCAGCGCGGCAGGTGGTTTCAAACGTACTGCCGGGTTCGAAGCCCGCTTCTTCCAATAGTTGTGGCAAGTTTGTCTGGTGCAGCGCCGTCCAATAAGGCTCGTTGTTATGCCTGCCATCCCAATCGCGCAAGAACTGCTGTAGGGGAGCAAACTGGCGATAAGGGGGTTGCTCCAAATGAATGGTGATACCCCCTGGCATTAGAAGCCGATGACATTCACGGAGGATTGCCGGCAACACCTTCGCCGAGGTCTCGTGCAGCACCATCGTCGTGAATACCAAGTCCGCGCATCCATCAGGCAAAGAAGTCGCGGTAGCGTCTTCCTGCCAAAACTCCACATCCTCTACCCCAAGCGAGACCGCGCGCGCATGCCCATAGCGCAGGAACGGCGCGGCGACATCTAGTGCCACTATCCTCGCCTCCGGAAAGGCTTGCCGTAACGGCAAGGTGTTGTGTCCAAGGCCGCAGGCCAAGTCCACCACCATATGTGGACGGAATTCTGGCACGGCTCCACGCATCCATCCGACGAGTGCACGCCCGGCAGCATCGTTCAACGGTCCCGCACCTCCACCGATGGTAGCGAACAAGCCGGCATCGTAGCTTGCCGGGTTGGTGACATCGTCCGACTGGTATTCCGCGGCATAGCCACCTGGCATCAGATGGGTGTCGACGGCCGACACGTGCCGGGGAATGGGCAAAGCCGGGTTCAACTTGAGCGTTTCTCTACCGCGGTTCAAGCGCTGGGCACGGTCGCGTAAGGCAACCGCTTCGCTTAACGCCAACTGCCTGCCAACCTGCTGCCGGTACTCCATGACCGTTCGCCGCAAGAGGCCCCAGCCCAGATGCGATGACCGATTTTCCATCAAGTCTCGCGCTTCCTTGAGACTGGCGGGCTCACGCCCGTTCGCAGCCTTGAATGCCGGACAAGCCTCCTGCTCCCAATCTCTGCTCACGGCGGGGAGCACGTTCGTAGCAAGAAAACGATTCAAGTGGGCAACCACATCCAGCCGCGTACGCATATCGTGGCCGGGAGCGGGCAGCATTGCATGCCGCTCAATGCGGCACCAGGGAAGAGGAGTTGTCATACCGCCCATTTTAAGCGCGCTCAATGCCTCGTTAAAATCGTATTATTCGTAACTATCAACAGTTTTTTTCGACTATTACGGAGCGGCCATGCGTCAGCCAAACTACACTCATGTTCACTATGCATGGGCAGTCATCAAGCATGGCAGTGTTGCGGCTGCAGCCCGCAAACTGCATCTAGCACCTCAAACCATCAGCGGACAGATCAAGTTGCTGGAAACCCAACTAGGGTGTCCGTTGTTCGAAAGACGCGGCAAACAGCTAGTGCCGACGGACGGAGGACGCCTGTTGGCGTACTACGCCGAGACCATCTTCTCTAGCGGCGAGGAATTCCTCGCGGCTCTGCGCGGCGTTGCCAGCCCAGGCGGCGCGAGTATCAAAGTTGGCGTTTCTGAGGTAGTGCCAAAAACAGTCACCTGGCAGGTATTGGCGCCGCTTTTCGAACGCGAACCCTCCTACCAGATAACGTGCCACGAGGGGACGTTGCAATACCTGATTGATGAATTAGCCAGCAATCGGTTGGACTTGGTTTTGGCCAGTAGCACTGCGCCACCTAGCGGCCGCGGTAAGACCTTCAACCACTTGCTGGGGGAGTGCGGAATAGGCTTTTTCGCCGCGCCGACCCTTTCGCGTCGGCTCGCCAGGAACTTCCCGGAGAGTCTCGACCATGCACCAATGCTGATGACGACCGACCGAAGCCCCAATCGAAATGTTCTTGAGGCGTGGCTGGAGAGTGCGGGGCTAACGCCAAAGATAGTTGGCGAGTTTGATGACAGCGCCTTGCTGAAAACATTTGCACGGCAAGGCGTCGGCGCCTTCGCAGCGCCACTCGCGGTCGCCAACGAAATCTGCAAGCAATATGGGGTTCGCCAATTCGGAGTAGCGGACGGCCTGAAAGCCCGTTTTTACGCAATAACCACTAGCCGCTTGGTTCGCCATCCCGCCATCGCCCTACTCACCGAACATGCGCGTGCCAATCTGTTCCGCTAAGGCGTTTTCCTGCTCCACCCGCGGACTAGCTACTGCGTAAAGCTAGCCGAGGACTTCCCCCGCCAGCGACAGATAGAGCGGTACTCCCAGCAGGATATTGAATGGGAAAGTAATCCCTAGCGACATTCCGAAATAAAGCGCTGGTCGTGCTTCCGGGATGGCATGGCGCAATACCGCTGGAACGGCGATGTAAGAAGCGCTCGCAGCCAGCGCCATCAAGAGAGTACCGTCACCTACCGACATCCCTGCAGCCTTCGCCAGACCGAGAGCCAGTGACGCGTGTAGCAGTGGTGCACCCAACGCATAGGCAACCAACCACCGGGATGTGCCACGCACTCCTGGCAGATGTCGGGCGGTGAGCAGGCCCATGTCGAGCAGGAAAAATGCCAGCATGCCCTTGAACAAATCAATGGAGAACGGCGCCATAGCCGCTTTCCCAGCTTCACCCGTCAAAAGACCCACTGCCATAGAGCCCAACAGCAACAACTGCGCACCATCGGTCAGCGATTCGTGTAGGACCTTGCGAAGGGGCGCCGGCGGCTCCGGGGCGCGCTCCCCTGCGACTATGGGCAGACGCGCCTTATTGGCGGTCATCTGGCCTCGCGCATGATTGGCGAATAACACAGCCAGCAAGACCGCCGGGGCCTCCATTAGCGCCATCGTCGCCGCCATGTGGCCGCCGTAGTCCACGTCGGCGTGATCAAGAATCTGCACTGCAGTGACAAAAGTGACCGCACTGACTGAACCGTAAGTTGCAGCCACGGCGACCGCGTCGAAAACCGGCAACCAGCGTCGCAGCAATAGATAGCCGATCAATGGAATGGTTACCGCCAGCAGTACACCCATGGTCAGCCCTGTCACCACTTGGTTGGATAGCCCTGAAGCAGACAGAGCAAACCCGCCCTTCAGGCCCAGCGCCATCAGCAGATACAGGGATAGAAAGCGCGAGATAGGTTGGGGAAGTTCCAGATTGGAGCGCAGTAGCCCAGCCAGCAGCCCGAAAATAAAGAACAGAATGGCGGGATCCATCAGGGATGTCATAACTAGGCCTCCGGCTTTGGGGCAGCGCGCAATATCCGCTGCAGCGGGCGCATTCTGCAGAAGCCTTTTAATAGAGTAAAATTGATAGTTTCTTTTATTACTATAGTTTTTTATCTATACTAATAAGTAATCATGAATATTACATTCCGCCAATTGCGTCTGTTTCTTGCTGTCGCGGAAGCAGGCAGTGTCACTGCTGCAGCACGCGCCATGCACGTCACCCAGCCCACGGCATCAGCGCAACTACGCGAGATGACGCTTGCCGTCGGCACGCCTCTCTACGAGGTCGTAGCGCGTCGGGTACGACTGACAGAAGCCGGCGAAGAACTGGCTCGTACCGCGCGGTCCATTGCCGACGAATGGAACAGCTTCAGTGAACGCATTGACGGACTGAAGGGCCTGACCAGAGGCCGTTTACGAGTCGCTGTCGTAAGCACCGCGGAATACTTCATTCCTCGCCTGCTGGGCAGCTTTTGCACCAACCATCCCGGGGTGGACATCGCTCTAGAGGTGCAAAACCGCGATGGCGTGGTAACTCGGCTCGGCGAAAACCGCGATGACCTTTACATCATGTCTACGCCACCCGTACGTGCTGACTTGGAGGCAACGGCTTTCATGCCGAACCCACTGGTCGTCATCGCATCCACGAGACACGCTTTGGCCAAGCGGCGGCAGTTGTCGCTGCAAGACCTGGCGAACCAGCCCCTCATCCTGCGCGAGAAAGGCAGCGGCACCCGCATGAGTGTGGACAAACACTTCAGGAAGCACCGGTTCAAGCCGGAAATCCGGATGGAACTAGGCACCAACGAGGCCATCCGTGGCGTGGTGGCCGGTGGTCTTGGTCTGTCGGTACTTTCGCGTCATGCGTTGCGGGGCTCTACCGAAGAGACCGGCGTCGTGGAATTGAAGGTCACCGGGTTCCCAGTGCAGTCCCAGTGGTACGTAGTCCACGCGCGTGGGCGTCGCCTGTCACCCGTGGCTGCAGTCTTCCGGGAACACCTGTTAGCGCAGTCCGGGCACTGGTAGCTCAGCCCAACGCACTCGCGCGCGCTCAAGGTTCGCGGCCTTCACATGGCCGAACCCGCGAATGGTGTCGTGCACGCGCACCCATTCGAGCAACGTCGCAAGGTTCGTGGCAGAAAGTGATGGCAACGCCGCGGCCATGGTGCTTTCGAAGTCGGCGATGAGTTGCCGTTCGATACGCCGCTCTGCCGTATAGCCAAATGGGTCGAGGAAGGTGCCGCGAAGAAACCGCAATTTCGCCAGCGCACGGAACACCGGCAGTATCCACGGCCCAAACTCCGCCTTGCGCGGCAGTCCGGTGGCTGGGTCCTTCCGAGCAAACAACGGCGGCGCCAAATGGAACGACACGCGGTAGTCGCCGGCGAACGTTGTTTCTACCTGCTGGCCCAACTGCGTGGCATGCAAGCGCGCCACCTCGTATTCGTCCTTGTAGGCCAGCAAGCGGAAGTAAGCGTGCGCCACTGCCTCGGCGAGCTGCGTCGAACCGGGCAACACTGCCGACTCGCGCGTAGCCACGTCGCTAACCAAGCGCCGGAAACGGTCTGCCAAACGCTGGCTCTGGTAGTCCACCAAAAAAGCCGCGCGAACCTCGATGCGCTGCGCGAGCGTAGAACTCGTGGCAGTCCCGAAGCTAGCAGAGCTAACTGCAGTCCCAGACACCGGCACCCCCGCCGCCTTCAGCAACTGCGCGGCAGACTCCGCGCGGCAATGCGCCGCGCAACGGCCCAACCGCAAGGCCTGCAGGTTTTGCTTCACCGCAGTGCCGTTCAACTCAATGGCGCGCTCAATGGACGCACGCGTCACCGGCAGCCAGCCCATCTGCAGCGCGTAACCCACCAGCAGCAAGTTCGCCGCCGTGGTGTCGCCCAGCAGTTGGCGCGCGACGCCCGTGCCGTCAAAGCGGAACGCTCCGCCGAGGCCGACGGCGGCATCAATGGTGCCGGCCAGTTCCTGCGGTTGAAAGTTCACGTCCGGGTTGCGCTGCAATGCCGCGGTTGGGGTTAGGTGCGTGTTGTAAACCACGCGCGTGCGCCCGGCCTCCACGGTCCGCAGCGCGGGCTCGGAAGCGGTCACCACCAAATCACAGCCAATGACGACATCCGCTTCACCAAGACCGATACGCGCCGCGCCGCCGCTCGCAAATTTCAAATGCGAAAACACCGCACCGCCCTTTTGGGCAAGACCTGTCATGTCGAAAGCGCTGGTATCGAGCCCATCAAGGTGCGCCGCCATCGTCAACACCGCGCCGACCGTCACTACACCCGTACCGCCGATACCCGTCACCAAGACTGAGACACCATTGTTGCTGCGCGCCACGGCGGGCTCCGGCAACTGGTTCAGCCAAGCCTCCGGCAGCAATGTCGGTACGGGCTTACGCAGTTCGCCGCCGCGTACGGAAACGAAGCTCGGGCAGAATCCCTTGGCGCAGCTGTAATCTTTATTGCAACTGCTCTGGTCAATACGGCGCTTGCGGCCGAACTCTGTTTCGAGCGGTTCGATGGACAAGCAGTTCGCTTGCACGGAACAGTCGCCGCAGCCCTCGCACACCAGTTCGTTGATGAGCACACGGCGGTCCGGGTCCGGGAAGGTGCCACGCTTACGACGGCGACGCTTCTCGGCGGCACAGGTCTGGTCGTAGATGATGGCAGTCACGCCGGCGACTTCACGCAGTTCGCGCTGCACCTGCTCCAAGTCGTCGCGATGCCGCACCACCACACCCGCAGCGAAGCCCGGCTTGCTGCCGTACTTGTCCGGCTCGTCTGTCACTACCACGATGCGTCCCACACGCTCGGCGCGCAGCTGGTGCGAAATCTCCGCCACGGACAAGTGGCCTTCCACACGCTGCCCGCCTGTCATGGCCACAGCATCGTTGTAAAGAATCTTGTAAGTGATATTCACGCCGGCATTTACGGCGCCGCGTACTGCCATCAACCCGGAATGGAAGTACGTGCCATCACCCAGGTTCTGGAACATGTGCGGCAAGCCCGTGAAGGGCGCGATGCCAGTCCAGTTCATACCCTCGCCGCCCATCTGCGTGGGTGGCAAGGTGTTGCGGTCCATGAGGATAGCCAGCGTGTGGCAGCCAATGCCCGACATGGCCACTGAGCCCTCCGGCACCTTCGTCGAGGTGTTGTGCGGGCAGCCCGAGCAGAAGTACGGCGTACGCGCGATGGCCCCGCTCTTGCGACCACAAGCCGCCTGAGAAGCCACACGCAGGCGGGCAGCGCGGTCCAGCAGCGCAGTGTCTGCTTTACCCAGTGCTTGCAGCCGCCCGGCAATGGCCAGCGCGATATCTACCGGGTCCAGCATCTCGTCCGACACCAACAACGGCGCGCCGGCGGCGTCTTGCTTGCCCAGCAGCTGCGGCCGCTCGGTAGCCGCCAGGTGGTAGAGCAGGCTTGCCGCCTGAGGCTCCATGAACGCTGCCTTCTCCTCCACGAACAGCAGTTCCGCGCGTCCGCGTGCAAAGGCCTTCAGCGCCTGCGGCTCCAGCGGCCAGATCAGCGCCGGCTTGTAGACGGCTACGCCCAGGCGCTCCAAGCGCTTGGCATCCAGCCCTAACTCTTGCAAGGCCTGCACCACGTCCAGCCAAGACTTGCCCGCCGCCACAATGCCCAAGGAGCCTTGAACCGCAGCCTTGGCGCCATGCGTCACGCGGTCCAGCCCGTTCGCATACGCATACGCTTGCGCGGCCGGCAGTTTATGGCGCACCAAACGCACTTCATCTTTCAGTGGGTCGAAGGCTATGCGGGCATGCAGCCCGCCTGGCGGCAATTCTGCCAAGGGTGGCAGGGTGATGGCGGGCAGGGCTGGGTCCAGCGTGACGGTAGCCGTGGCTTCCACCGTTTCGTTCACCACCTTGAAGCCCACCCACACACCGGCGTGCCGTGACATGGCATAGCCATGCAGGCCAAGCTCGATGAACTCCTGCACGGTGGCGGGGTAAAGCACCGGCAGCCCGTTCGCTGCCACGGCTTGCTCGCTTTGGTGCGAGATGGTGGAACTCTTGCCCGGATGGTCGTCGCCGAACACCAGCAGCACGCCGCCCTTGGCCGCTGTGCCCTGACGGTTGCCGTGTTTGATAGGGTCGCCGGCGCGGTCTACACCGGGGCCCTTGCCGTACCACAGGGCGAACACACCATCGACCTGCGGCTGCGGCAGCAAGTGCAGTTGCTGCGTGCCCCAAACCGCCGTGGCCGCCAAGTCCTCGTTCACGCCAGGCTCGAAGCGAACCTTAGCGGCTTGCAAGCGCGCCCGTTCCTTCAGCATCTGCTGGTCGAGCCCGCCCAGTGGCGAGCCGCGGTAGCCGGTCACGAAGCCTGCCGTGTTCAGGCCGGCCGCAGCATCGCGCTGGCGCTGCAGCAGCAGCAAGCGCACTAGCGCTTGGTTGCCATTCAGCAGCACTCTCCCCCGTTCCGTGGTGTAACGCGCCGCGAGTTCCTCGGGCGTTCCGGTCGCTGGAGTCGGCGTGGCTTCTTGCATGGCGCCAATTATGCGCGGGTGGCATATCCTTGTCGCCGTCCCTTCCAGTCCCTGCGCGGAGTCCGCATGTCCAAGCCCCTTGAAGGTATCCGTGTACTGGACCTGAGCCGTGTGCTGGCCGGGCCCTGGTGCACCCAGCTGCTCGCGGACCTGGGTGCCGATGTCATCAAGGTGGAGCGCCCCGGCGAGGGTGACGACACGCGCCACTGGGGCCCACCTTGGGCTGGTGAGGCGGGCCACGACGACCGCGTGGCGGCCTATTACCTGTGCGCGAATCGCGGCAAGCGTTCCGTCGCCATCGACCTCGCTACCCCGGAAGGCTTGGCCACCGTGCGCGCACTAGTTGCACGCGCGGATGTGCTCATCGAAAACTTCAAGACCGGCGCTCTCGGCAAATATGGTCTGGACCATGCCACGCTGCTGGCCAACAACCCGCGGTTGGTCTACTGCTCCATCACCGGCTTTGGCCAAGACGGCCCGTATGCCGAACGCGCGGGCTACGACTTCGTCATTCAGGGCATGAGCGGCCTGATGAGTGTGACCGGCGATGTGGACGGCGAGCCAGCCAAAGTGGGTGTTGCCATCTCGGATCTGCTGACCGGCCTCTACGCCGCCAATGCCATTCAGGCAGCGCTGCTGCACCGCCATACGACTGGTCTTGGCCAGCACATCGACATCGGTCTTTTCGATGTCCAAGTGGCTGCCATGGCGAACCAGGCGCTGAATTTCCTGATGTCCGGCAAGAACCCGGCGCGCCATGGCAATGCCCACCCGAACATCGTGCCGTACGAGGCTTTCCCCACGGCTGATGGCGCCATCACCATTGCCGTGGGCAACGACAGCCTATTCGCAAGGCTGTGCCAAGGATTGGGTCTGCCAGAAGTGGCAGCCGATGCGCGCTTCCGGCGCAATGCGGACCGGGGCGCCAACCGCGCAACACTCATTGCCCTGCTGCGCGCACGATTTGCCGAGCAACCTACCGCGCACTGGCTGGAACAACTGGAACCGCTGGGCGTACCTGCTGGCCCCATCAACACGCTGGAGCAAATGTTCGCCGACCCGCAGGTAGTGCACCGCGGAATGCGCATCGACCTTCCCCACCCCACCTTAGGCACCGTGCCTGGCGTGCGCTGCCCCATCCGCATGTCAGGCGCTGCAGTGGGTAGCCCACTGGCGCCGCCGCCGCTAGGCTGGCATACCGCAGAAGTTCTCGCTGAGCTCCAGCAGGGTTCGGCTCAGTTTTCGGTACAGGAGTCCCCATGAACAAGTTCGCCGTTGTCCTGCTCGCACTGCTGCTGCCCACGCTCGTCGGCTGCGAGCGAAAAGTCCCGCAGGTCACCGCGCCCGTGGTCGCGCCCTATGCACCACAGCCCTATGTGCGTGTGAAGCACCCGGAATGGACCCGCAGCGCCACCCTCTACCAAATCAACGTGCGGCAGTTCACCCCGGAAGGCACGTTGGCGAAAGCGGAAGAGCAGTTGCCACGCCTCAAGGAACTGGGCATCGATATCGTCTGGCTCATGCCGCTGAGCCCCATCGGCGAAAAGAACCGCAAAGGCACGCTGGGCAGCCCCTATTCCGTGAAGGACTACCGCGCGGTGAACCCAGAGTTCGGCACGTTCGACGACGTGAAGCATTTCGTGGACCGCGCCCATGCCCTTGGCCTGCATGTCATTCTGGACTGGGTGGCGAACCACTCGGCCTGGGACAACGCACTGGTGCAGCAGCACCCCGACTGGTACTCCAAGGACTACAAGGGCGACTACCACCCCACCTCTTGGTACGACTGGTCCGACATCATCGACTTCGACTACTCGAAGCCGGAAATGCGGCAGTACATGGTGGAGTCCATGAAGCTCTGGGTAGAAAAGACCGGCATCGACGGCTTCCGCTGCGACGTCGCGGGCTTTGTGCCATTGGATTTCTGGAACACTGCGCGTCGCGAACTCGACAAAGTGAAGCCGGTATTCATGCTGGGTGAGTGGGAGGCCACGGACCTGCATGCCGACGCCTTCGACATGACCTATGGCTGGAGCTGGTACGAGGCCATGCGGCAAGCCGCGAAGGGCAATGTCGGCGCACTGACGGCCTACTACTCGCACGACGACAACGCTTGGCCGGCCGAAGCTATGCGCATGACGTTCGTCAGCAACCACGACAAGAACTCGTGGGAAGGCACCGAGTTCGAAGCCTTCGGCCCGGCACTGCCATCCGCCATGGTGCTATCGGTAGTGGGCTCTGGCGTCCCACTGGTCTATAACGGCCAGGAAGCCGGCAACACGAAGCGGCTGGAGTTCTTCGAGAAAGACCCCATCCAGTGGAAAGAACACCCGAATGGCGCGCTCTATCAGCGCTTGTTTGCCCTGAAGCATGCCAACACCGCCCTGCATAACGCGCAGTGGGGTGCCCGCATGCAGCACGTGCCCAATGACCGCGAAGCGCAGGTGCTGAGCTTCGTGCGCCAGAATGCCCGCGACAAGGTGTTCGCGGCGTTCAACTTCTCGCCGCGGCCCCTGAGCGTGGCCTTGAAAGAAACACTCTTCGTCGGCGACTACCAGGACTTCGAAACCGGCGCCGCCGTATCTCTTAAGGAAGGCGACGCGCTGGCGATCAAGCCGTGGGGCTATCGTGTACTCGTGAAAACCCCGTGAACTGACTGGAGCGCCCCAGAATCCACCGATTGAAGCCGAGTGCCGCGCACACGGATGTGCCGAGCACGATGACCATGAAGTGGATGTAGTGCATCGTTACCAGCTGGGCGGGGTGCCACCAGAAGGTGTAGGTGGCATAGAGCAAGAAGCCCCACAACACACCGGCGATGGCGGCGCCTGGCGCCACGCCGCGAAATAACAGCCCCACTACAAACGCTGACAGCACGGGCATGGAGAACAGCCCGTTCAGTTGTTGCAGCAGATTGATGATGCTGTCGGCGCCTTCGAAGACCGGCACCAAAGCGATGGTCGTTACCGTAATGACCACGGACACCACGGCGCCTAAGCGCCAATGGTTCGACACCTTGCCAATAAACGGCTCGTGAAAGTCCATGGACCAAAGCGCCACGGTACTGTTCACGGTGGCACTGGTGTGGCTGACAATCGCCGCCGCCATGATGGCGGCGAAAGCGCCAGACAGCCACGGCGGCAACACGGCGGCCACCATACGGCCATAAGTGGCATCGCCAATGTCGCCAAAGAGCTGGTAAGCCACCACGCCCGGCACCACCACAATGACCGGCACAATCAGAATACGGACCGCTGCCGCCACCAACACGCCCTTGCGCGCCTCACGCACGTTGGGCGCCGCCATGGCCTTCTGCGTAATGTTCTGATTGGTGGACCAGTAGAAAATCTGAATGAACACCATGCCGGTGAGCAGCGTCGGCCACG
Source organism: Candidatus Planktophila lacus (assembly GCA_943331345.2). Lineage (GTDB taxonomy): Bacteria > Pseudomonadota > Gammaproteobacteria > Steroidobacterales > Steroidobacteraceae > CAIOHZ01. The sequence continues at coordinate 12,499 of CALQLF020000021.1, forward strand.
GGATGGGCGACCCGGGGCCGCCCAGCATGGAGAGCCGCTCCGGCGGCACGCCAGTGACCAAATCGAAATCCACGGCCTGCAGTGCCAGGAACACCACTAGCAACGACATACCCAAAAACCCGATACCGCTGAACGTATCTGCCACGGCCACCGCACGCAGCCCGCCGGTGATGGTATAGACCGCGCTGGCTACGGCCAGGAAAGCGGCATACCAGATGAGTGGGATGTCCAGCCCGAACAAAGGCTTCAGGAACAAGCCACCGGCATACACGGCGGCAGGCAGGTAAATGACTACATTACCGAACAGGAACAAGCCGGAAATGAAGGTACGGATGCTGCCACCGCCGTAACGCCGCTCCAGCAGTTCGGTGACGGTAGTGCAGCCATAGCGGTAATAGATGGGCACAAAGACGAAGGCGAGGATGAGCAGACCGAAGAAGCCGCAAATCTCCCACCAAGCCAGCAACAACATCTGGTTGCCGTTCATGCCGACCAATTGCTCAGTGGACAGGTTCGTCAGCGTGATGGCGCCTGCCACATAGAGCCAACTCAAGCCGCCGCCTGCCAAATAGACGTCCTTGCCGGAGTTGCCACTGGCAGCACGCGCACTGCGGACCTTGAGCCAGGTAGCCAAGGCAAGGCCCACACTGAGCAACAGGAATACGCCCCATTGCACGACACTTCCAGCCAATGACGTGGTCTCCACGGCCTGCCCCCTCGCTCGTTATTGGCGCAATCCGGCCGCACTGCTACGGCACGGTCCGGGGGTATCATAAGTCGCAAAGGAGTCCCCGTGCCCACAGCGCCCGCCGTCCCGCCCTTTCTGCGTCTAGACCACGGCGGCACTTGCCTCGTGCTGGACTTGCGCCGCGGCGGCGCCCGCCTAGTGCACCTTGGTGCACCCCTGCCCGAGCACGAGGACTTGGCGGCTCTGGCCGCGGCCTCCAGTCGTTGGCGTCACGAGAGCCAACCCGACCACCCGCCGCTGCCTTCGCTGCTGCCGCAAGCAGGCCAGGGAGGCATGGCGACGGCCGCCGTGCGTTGCCTGCGTTTGGGCCAAGAGTGCGAAACCTCGTTCAATCTCCTTGCAGCCACCCAGCAAGGCAGTGGCTTGCAGCTGCAGTTCGCCGACGCGTTCGCCGGAATTCAAGTGGAACTGCGCTGGCAACTACACGACACCGGGATGGTCAGCAGCCACTGCCGCCTCACCAACACCGGCACCACTCCGCTGACGGTTGTACGTCTGGCCTCGTTGGCACTGCCACTGCCGGGGCAGTTCACGCAAGTGGTCCGCTTCCCGGGGCGCTGGGCCGCCGAGATGCGTGAAGAACGCGTACCACTAGCGCGCGGGATGCTTGCCGCCGTTTCGCACGGTGGCCGTCCCGGCTTCAGTGGAGCGCAGTGGGTGCGGTTGGAGGGCGAAGACGCTACCGAAACTCGTGGCGCTGTGCTGGGCGCTCATCTGGCCTGGAGCGGGGACCACGAGTTGGTCATCGAGCGCGACGCCGACAACGAGAGTCGACTGCTAATGGCAACACGCCTCGATATCGGTGAAGTGATCTTGGCGCCGAACGCAGTGCATGCCGCACCGGAGGCGCTGTTCCATTGCGGCGAGCAAGGGCGTTATGGCTTGCGCAATGCCTTTCACCGCCACGCTTTGGAGCAAGTGCTACCGCGCAGCGCCACCAGCACGCCACGCAAGGTGCACCTGAACACCTGGGAAGCGCTCTACTTCAACCAATCATTGGCTGACCTCTGCAGTTTGGCGGACACCGCAGCGGCATTGGGGGTGGAGCGCTTCGTCTTGGACGACGGCTGGTTCCATGGGCGGCGCGATGACACCACCAGCCTCGGCGACTGGACGCCAGATGCCACCGTATTCCCCGAAGGACTCAGCCCGCTCATCGCGCATGTGCAAGCTTTGGGCATGGATTTCGGTCTATGGGTGGAGCCGGAGATGGTCAGCCCGGACAGCAATCTCTACCGGCAACATCCGGACTGGTGCCTCGCTTTGCCAGGCCAGCCACGGCCCACGCAACGCCATCAGCTCGTACTCGACCTCTCCAAGGCGGAGGTCACCGACCATGTCTTCAGCCAACTGGATGCCTTGCTGAAGCCCGGCAACATTGCCTACCTGAAGTGGGACCACAACCGCGAACTGTTCCCCTTGGCCGTACGCGGCCAAGCACAGGCACTGGCCCATTACGCCCTGCTGGACCGTCTGCGTGCCGCACACCCAGCCGTGGAAATCGAGACCTGCGCCAGCGGTGGCGGCCGAGTAGACCTCGGCGTACTGCAGCGTTGTTCACGCTTCTGGGCCAGCGACAACAACGACCCCATCGAACGGTTGGCCATCAATCTCGGTTGGTTTCAGTTTTTGCCGCCCCGCGTGGCGGGCAACCATGTCGGGCCCAGCCCCAATCCCATCACCGGGCGGCAGAGCAGCATGCACTTTCGGGCGCGCGTGGCTCTGTTCGGGCATATGGGGGTAGAAGCCGACCCCCGCCGCATGCCAGCGCCCGACTTCGCCATGCTGCAACAACACATCGCCTTCTATCGCGAATGGCGAGACGTGCTGCACGAAGGCGCGTGGAGCATCCCGGAATGTGCCGAGCCGGGTGTTTATGGCTGGCTCGCCATGCGCGAAGGGCGCGGGCTGGCACTGGCGGCGCAAACACGCCTGGCGGGAACTTATGACGTGCCCGCTCTACGCTTTACGACGCTGAACCCGAACGCTCGTTACCGCGTAAAACTTCCAGAACCGTGGCCCGAAAAAGCGCAGCGTTATCTGGCAACACCAGAGCAATGGAGAGACGGTCTGGTACTGAGCGGTGCTGCGCTGGCCAGCACGGGTTTGGCCTTGCCACTGACCCAACCGGAGACGGCATGGCTGGTGACACTGGAGCAGTTGCCATGAATGAACCCATGCGCCTAGGGGCCTGCTATTACCCGGAACATTGGCCGGAAGAATGGTGGGAAGACGATGCGCGCCGCATGGCGGCCCTGGGGCTCAGCCGAATTCGTATCGGTGAATTCGCCTGGAGCCGGCTGGAACCGGAACCCGGCCAATACCAGTGGGCGTGGCTGGACCGCGCCATTGAAACGCTGCACCGGCATGGTCTCGGGGTAGTGCTCGGCACACCCACGGCCACGCCACCCAAATGGCTAGTGGACCGCATGCCGGACATGCTTGCTATCGACGCAGACGGACAACCCCGCAAGTTCGGCTCAAGGCGCCACTACTGCTTCTCGCACGCGGGCTACCGCGCCGAAAGTAGACGCATCACACTCGCGCTGGCACAGCGCTACGGACAGCACCCGGCAGTAGTGGCCTGGCAGACCGATAATGAATACGGCTGTCACGACACCGTCGTCAGCTACTCGAGCGCGGCAACCACAGCCTTTCGCTGCTGGCTGCAGCAGAAGTACACCAGCATTCAGGCGCTCAATACGGCCTGGGGCAACGTGTTCTGGAGCATGGAGTACCGGTCGTTCGCGGAAGTCGACTTGCCGCATCTGACGGTGACCGAAGCGAACCCAGCGCACGTGCTGGATTTCCGTCGCTTCAGCTCAGACCAAGTACGTTCGTTCAATGCAGAGCAAGCGGCCTTACTGCGCGAACACTCTCCCGGCCGAGACATCACCCATAACTTCATGGGTTTCTACACCGGCTTCGACCACCACGCGCTGGGCACGGACCTGGATGTGTCCACCTGGGACAGCTACCCCCTCGGTTTTCTGGAGCAGTTCTGGTTCACCACGGAACAGCGGCTAGCCTACGCGCGGCAAGGACATCCGGATATTGCCGCTTTCCATCACGACCTCTACCGCGGCTGTTCGCGTGGCCGCTGGTGGGTGATGGAGCAACAACCGGGCCCAGTGAACTGGGCTCCCCACAACCCGGCTCCACTCCCTGGCATGGTGCGACTATGGACCTTGGAAGCCATGGCGCATGGTGCCGAGTTGGTGTCTTACTTCCGCTGGCGGCAAGCACCCTTCGCCCAAGAGCAGATGCACGCGGGACTCCTACGCCCGGATTGCAGTGAAGATATTGGCGCAAAGGAAGCCGCGCAGGCAGCTAACGACATCGCCACGGTGGGCAACGTGGGCGCGGCGCCACGCAGCGTGGCACTGGTTTTCAACTACGAAAGTGAATGGGTGACAGACACGCAGCCGCAAGGTCGAGGGTTCTCGGCACTGCGGCTGGCGTTCGAGTGGTACTCGGCCTTGCGTCAGCAGGGGCTGGATGTCGATATCGTTTCCCCGGGGACTGGGCTTTCCGGTTACGCCATGGCGCTCGTGCCCTGCCTGCCCATGCTCCCACCCGGCTTCGTGGCACAACTCGCCGCCTTCACGGGCCCGGTCCTCATTGGGCCGCGAACCGGCAGCAAGACAGCTGACTTCTCGATTCCACCGACACTTGCCCCAGGTGAACTGCAAACTTTGCTGCCTTTGCGGGTCGTGAGAGTGGAGTCGCTTCGCGAAGGCTTGCTCGCGCAAGGCGACGGGTTTGCCATTCACCACTGGCTGGAGCACGTAGAAACCAGACTCGCTGCCGAAGAAGTGCTGGCGGATGGACGCGGGGTGGTATTCAAAAGCGGCGCCTGTCGCTATTTGGCCGGCTGGCCGGATGCAAGGCTGTTGCGCCGCTTGTTGACGCATATGGCTACCGAAGCCGGACTAGACACGGTCGAATTACCTGAAGGACTACGCCTGCGCCGCACGGCGCAGTACACCTTCGCCTTCAACTATGCGAACCACGAAAACACCATTCCTGGTGGCGAAGGCAACCAATACCAGCTCGGCAGTGCCACCCTGCCTCCCGCCGGTGTGGCCGCATGGCGGCTCTAGTCTCACGGCCGTGGAAATAGTCATGGACTTGCCATGGGCTTGAATTCCTTCAGCGTACGCCAAGAACACTTCGGGACGCTTCCCGACGGAATGGACGTCCAAAAAATCACGCTGACACAGGAAGGGGTAGATGCGCTTTCAGGTCACACCGCCGTTTTCACCAATTTCGGCGGGCGTTGGCTCACCTTCACTGGCCCTGACCGCCACGGCGAGCTGGCCGATATTATTCGCGGCCCGGAAACGCTGGAAGAATGCCTCGCCGACAAGGACTATGCCGGCGCCATCATCGGTCGCTATGCCAATCGTCTTGCAGGGGCCTCGTTCGAACTGGAGGGCGTTCGCCATCACCTCACCGCGAACGACCGTGGCAATACCCTGCATGGAGGAGCGTGCGGGTTCGATCGTGCTTGCTGGTGTGTAGTCGAGGTCGCGCAGCAAGAAGACAGCGCCTTCGTGGAACTGACCCATCGCAGTCCACATGGCGATCAAGGCTTTCCGGGCAACCTGGAAGTACGTGCTCGCTACACTTTGCGCGAAGGAGGCCGACTGCAACTAGACCTTGTCGCTACTACCGATTGCGCCACCGTCGTCAGCCTCACCTGTCATCCGTATTTCAATTTGCATGGGCGACGAATGGAAGAGAGCGACAATAGCTTGGGACATTTGCTGCAGCTTCCAGCGGCGAGCTTTCTGCCAATCTCCGCACAAGCCATCCCCGCTGGCAATCCGCGCCATGTAGCTCATACACCCTTCGACTTCCGCAGCCCCAGTGTGATTGGCGCGCGAATGGGTTGGCCAGACGAACAACTCGAGGCGGGGCACGGCTACGACCACTATTTTTCTATAGATGCCGCTTCGCCGACGCCGGTAGCACCTACTTTGCATGCCGTTCTCCACGAACCGACACGAGGGCGCCAGCTCAAGGTCTACTCCACCTTGCCCGGCCTGCAGTTTTACAGTGGTAATTTTCTAGCCGGCGCCAGTAAGCGTGGCAGCAGCGATGACAACGCCGTTGGGGCGTATCGTCCGGCGGTTTGTCTGGAGCCGCAATTCCCGCCTAACGCGCCGAATCGGCAAGATTTTCCTTCGACAAAATTAGTGGCCGGTCTCGAGTGGCGACACTCCATCGTTTATGAATTGGGAGTGGCGCCATGACCCGCTTATTTTCTCTGACGAAGTGCTGTCTGGTCGTGCTTGGAATACTGTCGACCATGACACCTTCATTGGCAGCCACAGCGCCGCCACCCATAGCCACCCACTGCAGCGATGCAAGGACCACCGCCAATACCCTGACCAGCCTCTCGGCGGCACTAGAACAATGCTTCCGTGAACATGGCAACCACCTGCGTGTTGGCTCGCAGGAGATGGACCGCGGCACCGCCTTGCAACGGCTCCACGTCGAACGCGATGCCGAGCAAAGACGCGCCATCTTCAATGCTTTCATTCCGCTTTGGCGCAACATTCATCAGGCAGGCGACAGCGCGAGCCCCTATCGACGCCTTCTTGCTATGGCTGCAGAAAAAGCCCGCAAGGAAGGACGGCCCATCGACGTGGCTGCCAAGGCTCTCGGCGTTCCCGCCGCCGAACTGGAACCGTGGCTGGTTCGCCTACTGGAAGCCTGGCGCGCTACGCTGCCCGCCGAACCTGTCGAGCCTTGGGATTACCGGTATGCCAACAGCTCGGCCAATCGTTTGCTCGACTCCGCCGCGCCCGCCGACCAATTATTACCAGTAACAAAGCGCTACTTTCAGGCGCTAGGCGCCGACTTGACCACGCTCGAAGTACAGTTCGAGCTTGAACCCGCGCCAGATAAATCTCCACTGGCCTACACCGACTTCCGCCGGCGGGGCGGCGAAACGCCGCAGGGTTGGCAGCGCCCGGCCGCAGTGGTTGTGGGGCTCTACCCCGAAGGTGGCTTGTTCGCCCTGAACGAACTGGTACACGAAAGCGGGCACGCCGTGCATGTCAGCGCCATCCATACGGATGCCGCGCACCAAGACTGGCCTGACACGCTCTTTGTGGAAGCATTTGCCGATGTGCCCTCGTGGAGCACTTACGAGCCCACTTGGCAGCAGCACTACCTGGGGCGTTCTGTGCCAGAAGCCGTGGCACAACGCGCTTTGCTTTCCGATGTGATGCTCGACATGGCTTGGGCGCTCTTCGAGACGCGTTTGCTTCGCAACCCAACACTCGAACCGAATATAGTCTGGACCGACATCACGTCCCGCTACCTCAACATTCGCCCACACCCGGAGCTGGCTTGGTGGGCGCAGCGCGTTCAGTTAGTAGAAGAACCGGGCTATATGCTGAACTACGGCCTCGGCGCGGTACTGACTGCCGAGATACGTGCTGCGGTGCGGGCACAGGTAGGCGCCTTCGATACGGCCAACCCGCAGTGGTACCCCTGGCTGGAGCAACGTCTCCTGCGGTTCGGTACTGAACGCGACACGAAGACTCTCCTGCAGAGTTTGCTGGGTCGCCCGATCGGCCCAGAGGCCTTGCTGGCGCAAATTGCCCGCTGCAGCGGTGCTACCACTTCTCTACCGCTACGTGTCATGTCTTTCAACCTCTGGTATGGCGGAGACCAAGTGAGCTTGCCAGCGGCGGCAGCCGCCCTTCGGCTGGCCGACGCCGACGTGGTGGGCCTTCAGGAACCCGAAGGCAATCTCGCGCGCCTGGCGGCGATGGCGGGGTACCCGTATTACGATGAACGCCGCAACCTCATGGCACGCTACCCACTCTTCGACAGTGGAGTAGGCATGAGAACCCAACCGGGCGCGCCGCCCTACGGCACCACAGCGCTGGACGACGAAGCCTTACCTGCATGGCTGATGGTTCGCCCCGGCGAAGTGGTGGCCGTAGCCAATACGCACTTCCCCAGCGACCTCTATGGGCCGGAAGCCGTGCGCGATGGTGAAGGGGTAGCCGCCGTGCTGGCACTGGAAGAACAGACGCGAACGCCTTCGGCGCGTGCCTTACAACCACTGGGCAAGCTGGGCACTGAAGGGACGCCCGTGTTCCTCACTGGCGACTTCAACACGCCCTCGCATCGGGATTGGACCCCTGCCATGCAAGGTCTCCGGCCTGATGCCATTCGCTACCCAGTAGCTTGGCCCTCAACCGCATTGCTGGAAGCGGCCGGGCTTCGCGATTCTTTCCGCGAGGCGCATCCGGACCCAACAAAAGTGCCCGGTCTGACTTGGACCGCCGGCATGCCCGCCCCCTATATTCGGCCGCGCGAAACGCTCGACCGCATCGACTTCATCTTCAGCGGCGGCCCGGTGGCCGTGCTCGATAGCCGCGTGTTTGGGGAGGCAGGTGGAACCGGTGTCGCTGCTAGCGTCACGCCGTGGCCCAGCGACCACCGCGCCGTAGTGTCGACGTTCGAGGTGTTGCCGATAACGGCACCCGCGATGATTGCTGTGGAACCCGCAGTCGTCCACGCGGGTGATGAACTCCACGTTCGCGGCTTCGACCCGGCAGCGGAAGGCTGGACGGTCGCCGTCGTAAACGCAGGGGCTCCGCCGACACCATCCCTGCGCTTCGCGCACGAAGACATTACCGCGTGGCGCCGCTTTGCGCGGTTCTCTTCCCAAGGCTTGGCCACGGGTGAATACGACGCCGTCTTGCTGGATGAAAAACAACGCGAACTGAAACGCACTCGCTTTGCCATCATCGACCGCAACCAGCCGCCACAGCTGGACGTACGCCTCGCCACCGATAGCGCTCCGTCCCGCAACCCCAAGCAAGCGAACGCAGTCGCCGAGCGGGGCTCTCCGGGCCAGCAAATCCAAGTCCGTTGGCAAAACATGCCAGGGCATCGCTTCGACTGGATAGGCCTGTTCAGGCTGGAACCCAATGGCAGCGAAACCCTGGTGAGCCAAACCTATCTTCAAGGCCGTACCCTTGGCACACTCGAACTGCCAAGCTTCAAGGACGGCAAGCCACTGCCTCGAGGCCGCTACGAAGTACGCCTGATGCTCGATGATTCCCCCACAGTACTGGCGACTGCGCCAGTGACCTTGCGCTAACGCGGGAGACACCATGTCCTTTGTCGACCCTGAAACTCTGGTGGATATCGCCCGCTATCCGCTGCATCTGGACGGACCGGCGCGTAAACATTTACTCGCCGAACTGCAGCAGCAGCTCGACACCGTCGGCTGTGCCGTGCTGAAGCAGTTCATTCGGCCCGAGTTCCTGCCTGCCTTGGTGGCGGAATGCGACCGGGTGGCGCCGCACGGGCACCGCAACTTCAACCGCACTAACCCATACTTCACGCAGGACCACCCGGAACATCCTGCCAGCCATCCGCTGCGCCGGTTCTACGACCGGTCGAATGCCTTCGTACCAGCAGACCACTTCGGCAGCGACAGCGCGTTGCGCGCCCTCTATGAATGGCCGGCGTTTGCGCCGTTCATTCAGGAAGCGCTTCGCGAAAAAGAATTTCACCGCTACGGCGACCCGTTAGCGGATGTCATTGTCAACTTGGCCGAAGCCGGCGGTGGCTTTCCCTGGCACTTCGATACTAACAACTACACCGTAACGCTCGCCATCCAGAATGCCGTTAGCGGCGGCGAATTCGAATACAGCCCCCACTTGCGAACGCCCACGGATGAAAACTACGCCGGTGTGGAAAGAGTATTGGACGGAGAGGCGTCGCTCATTCGGACGCTGGTACTAGAGCCCGGCGACCTGCAAATTTTCAAGGGACGCTACTCGCTGCACCGGGTAGCGCCGCTGTCCGGCCCAGTCACCCGCTATGTAGCCATCTTCAGCTATGCCGAGCGCCCGGAAATGGTGGGCAGCCCTGAACGAACCCGCCAACTTTACGGGCGCGTCCTGCCTATCCATCTGGAACGGGCCGGCCTGCGCAACGACCAACTGGTGGATTGAATATGAACCGCAAGCGGCTTTACCTCATCGCAGCATTGCTGACACTGCCTATGGCCAGCCTGCTCTGGTCTTCGCCTATCCACGCGCAATTTGCAGACCCTGCCCGCAGTGCCAAGCTCGAAGCGGCCTTTCCCGAAGTCGACCGCTTGGTCAGGGAGTTTCTGGAGCGGGAACACGTTCCCGGTGCTGCCTGGGGCATCGTGGTCGACGGCAAGGTAGCCCACATCGGCACTGCTGGCTTTCGCGACTTGGCGAAACAGCAGCCGGTTGAAGGTGACACGGTCTTCCGCATTGCTTCCATGACCAAGAGCTTCACGGCCATGGCCATCCTGCAATTACGCGATGCTGGCAAGCTGTCGCTAGACGACCCTGCCGAGAAATACGTACCGGAACTACGGGCGCTGCGCTACCCCACGACAGATTCGCCGCGATTGACTCTGCGCCACCTTCTCACTCACAGCGGCGGCTTCCCCGAGGACAACCCTTGGGGCGACCAGCAACTGGCACGCTCCGAAGAAGAATTCACGGCCATGCTGCGCCAAGGTATTCCATTCTCGAACCCGCCCGGCATCGCTTACGAGTACTCGAATTACGGTTTTGCCATTCTCGGCCGTGTAGTCACGCGGGTTTCCGGCATGCCTTACACGCAATACGTCGAACAGAAGATTCTGCGACCGCTGCACATGGACTCCACCACCTTGGAACCGGCTGCTGTGCCAGCCACTCGTCTGGCCCATGGCTACCGCTGGGAAGACGACCAATGGAAAGAGGAGCCACAACTGGCCAACGGGGCATTCGGCTCCATGGGCGGCATGCTCACTTCCATCGACGATCTGACCAAGTACGTCGGAGTATTTCTGGCGGCATGGCCACCGCGCGATGAAGCTGAAGCCTCGCCACTAAAGCGCTCGTCGCTACGCGAGATGCAACAGGCGTGGCGCCCCAACACCACTACCGTCACCCGTGACGCCAGCGGCAATACCTTGCTGAATGTCGCTTCCTATGGCTACGGGCTACGCATTGCACAGACTTGCAACTTCCGCCACGTGGTCGCGCATACCGGTGGTTTGCCGGGCTTCGGTTCGCAGATGCGCTGGCTGCCGGAACATGGCGTCGGCCTCATCGGCTTTGGTAGCCGTACCTACACGCCTTGGGGCAAGGTGTTCGACACGGCGTTCGACGCTCTGCGCGCCACCGGTGCGCTACAGCCTCGCGCGGTACAGCCTTCGCCTGCCTTCACCACCGCACAAGCGGACGTGAACGCACTGATAGCCCAATGGGATGATGCCATTGCCGACCGTATGGCAGCGATGAACCTCTACCTCGACTCCGCGAAGGCTCGTCGTCACCAATCACTCGACGCCTTGCATCAAGAAGTGGGCACCTGCCAGTTCCGCAGTGGCTCAACGCGGCTGGAGAACCCTCTGCGCGGTGTTTGGCTGCTCGATTGCGAACGCGGCACGCTGCAAGCCAGCATCACGTTGGCTCCCACGGAGCCGGCGAAGGTGCAGTTTCTGGAAGTGAAACGGGCCCCGCCGGAGGGCGAGCCGGCACCGAAGACTTGCCCTTAGTCGAACGCAGCTTACGCGCTCCGTCGGCGTAGTGAACCAATGCATCTAACCGGCTCCATTATTCGGCGCGCTCAACTTAAGCGCCAATCGATAAGAGCGGCGGTTTAGGTGGCAGGTGGCGTGGCACGCCGATGCGTCAGCCAGAGCACCCCCGCCATGGCCAAGAGCAACATCAGGGATGCGCCCACACGACTCAAGTCGAGGCCGCCCTTGGCGAGGGGCTTGTCGAGGAAGTCACCAACCACCGCTCCCAGTGGCCGTGTCAGCACGAAGGCCAACCAGAACAGCGCTGTTCGCGAACAACGCCGCCACAACAATCCTGCCGCCACCATGGCCAGCAAGCCGCCAAACACGGCAGCACTGCCGAGATAGCCAAAGCCGGCGTCGTCCGCAGTCCAGTCACCCAAGGCGGTACCCAACGTCTGCGAGAACATGATGGTGACCCAGTAGTGCATTTCGGCACGCGGCGTATTCACACTGGCGATAGCCACGGAACCGAGCGCACGGTACCAAGCGACCAACGAAGCAAGTAGCAAGCCCGATAACAGCAGGGATCCACCGAGGTAACCAATACCCAGAGAGCGGTCTGCAAAGTCGGCGAGCGTAGTACCGACGGTAGTGGTGGCCACTACGGTGGTCCAATACAACGCCGGGTGATACGTCTTGGCGCGTACCTGAAAAGCCACGGCTACCAAAAACACGACAGCGAAGACCGCCGTCCCCAGCAAGTAGCCGAAGCCGGCTGACATCGACAAGGCATCACCACCGGTTTCACCGAGCGTGGTAGCCAGAATTTTCACGACCCAGAAAGCCAGCGTCGCCGCTGGCACCTTGGAAGCATTGGACATCGTCGGGCTACCTTGTCTCGCGGCACTTGCCGCATGTTAGGCTTTCGACATTACGCCAACCGTAGCGTCCCGGGGGACTGACATGTTCGATTTCGCGCTTTACACGAATGCACTGCCCTACATGGCAGCACTGGCTGTTGTCGGCTGGATTATTTCGCTAGTGAAGAACAACGTCGACATTGTCGACAGCTGCTGGTCGCTGCTGTTCCTCGTCGCCGCCGGCGCTTACTTCCATACCGGGCCCATCCAGTCCGAACGTGGTCACTTGCTGGTGTGGCTCGTGCTGTTCTGGTCGGTGCGCTTGGCGGTGTACCTCACCGCACGCAACTGGGGGCATGAAGAAGACCGCCGCTACCAAGCCATGCGTGCGCGCAACGAACCCAACTTCCGCTACAAGAGCCTGTGGCGCGTGTTCGGCATTCAAGCCTTGCTGGCCTGGATCATCTCGCTGCCACTACTGGGCGCTATGGGCAGTGCCGCTCCGCTTGGCATACTCGACTACGCTGGTGCCGCCCTGTGGTTCATCGGCTTCTTCTTCGAGGCGGTTGGCGACTGGCAACTGACGCTGTTCAAGCGCAACCCCGCCAACGCCGGCAAAGTCATGGACCAAGGCCTGTGGCGCTATACACGCCACCCCAACTACTTCGGGGATTTCTGCATCTGGTGGGGCTTCTTCCTCATCGCGCTGGCGGCCGGCGCGTGGTGGAGCTTCCTCGGCCCGTTGCTCATGACCGGCCTGTTGCTAAAGGTCTCTGGCGTGGCCTTGCTGGAAAAAGACATCGGCGAGCGGCGCCCGGGCTATGCGGATTACATCCGCCGCACGAACGCCTTCTTCCCGGGCCCGCCGAAGGACTGAAGCCCTATCCGCGCTTCGCGGTCACTCTTCGGCAGAAGTGATCGCGAAGCGCGGTAGCGTGTCGCCCAGCACCAGCCACGGCAACTGCTCACGGCAGTTCACGTGGAAACGCGGCGGATGCTGCGCAGGGTCGTCGAGCGAAGCGGTGTACAAGTGAACTTCGTCGGGCCAGCGCTCGCCCACGTAGGCCAATGGCGAACCGCAGGCACCGCAGAACCAGCGCTCTACGCCGGGCGATGACGGGAAAACACTGGGCGGCTCGCCACTGAAGTTGACTGCGCTTTGCTGCACCCCCATTAACGCGGCCACCGGAGCACCGGTGGCACGGCGACAGCTTTCACAATGGCAGTACCCAGCCCAAAGTGGCGCGCCCGCGAACTCGTAACGCACGGCACCGCAAAGGCAGCCGCCTGAAGTCGTCGTCATGGCTGTACCTCCCTGTGGGAACCCAACTGCTCCAGCCCTGCAGCCACCTCGGCCGCAGAAGTTGGCCGCACTACCCGCGCCACTTCCATGCCATCGCGCAAGAACAGCAGCGTGGGCCAGAGCTTCACTTTGAAACTCCTGCCCAGTGGACGGGTGCGTTCATCCTCTAGGCGCAGATATTGCAGTGCGCCTGGGGCGTCGGCAACGGCTGCGCCCAGTGCAGCGGCCACCGGCCCAGCGGCAACTTGGCAGTGTGGGCACCAGTCCACGCCGAATTCGATGACGACGTTACCCGGCAATGCCGCTACGGCCTCGCGGGTTGGGTGTTCACTGCTATACGGCTGCAGGGGCATAGCTATCTCCAGACGGGGCCGTCGCCGATTTCAGCAAACAAAGATACTATCGGGCCGCGCCAACGCCAATCTTCGTACACGGCTGTAGCTCGGTTCAGCGCCACACCCCACCAAACTCCCGGAATCCGCATGCAAAACACCATTCTGCGCATGAGCGACGGCGCCGAACTCGCCTGCAGCGACTGGCCATCGCCCGGTGCGAACTCCACGGTTTTGCTCGTGCATGGCTTAGGCGAACACGCCGGCCGCTATGCGCACGTAGCCGACTGGCTGAACCAGCAGGGGCATGCAGTTCGCGCCTATGACCACTATGGCCACGGTCGCTCCAGTGGGCCGCGCGGGGGCCTGCAGCGCGAAGCGCAACTGCTGGAGCATTTGGCCGAAGTGCTGGCCGCGCTGCGCGCCGAGCATGCACCCGGACATCGCGTCATCGTGCTGGGCCACAGCCTCGGGGGCTTGGTCGTCGCTTCCGCCGTGGCGCGCGGCCTTATCGCTCCAGACGACGTGGTGCTTTCGGCGCCCGCCCTGGCGGTCGACATGGCGGCGTGGCAACGCGCTGTAGTCGGTTGGCTGCCGGCGGTATGGCCGAACCTGACGCTCGGCAATGGGCTGCAACCACAGTACCTGTCGCACGACGCCGCGGTGGTACAGGCCTACTTGGATGACCCGCTCGTGCATGACCGCATTTGCGCACGGCTCGGCGCGTTTGTGGCCAGCGAAGGGGAGCGCGTTCTGGCGCAGGCGCCGCAATGGAAAGTGCCGACCTTGCTGCTCTATGCCGGGCAGGACCGCCTGGTGAACCCTCGCGGCAGCCGCGCTTTCGCAGCCACGGCGCCAACTAGCGCCGTCACGTCGCAGTGCTTCGAGCCGCTGTACCACGAGATCTTCAACGAAACCGCGTCGGCGCCCGTGTTCGCGGCGCTGGGCGCTTGGCTGGACATGAGGGCAAGTCGATGAACCATTGGGTGAAAAAGTTTTCCGGTACGGCGCTACTGCTCTACCCACTGCTGGCTGGCGCAGCCACCCCGCCCTCGCCCGTGGGCCTCTGGAAAACCATCGACGACAAGACGCATACGGTCACTGGGCTGGTGCGCATCACGGAAACCAACCGCCAGTTAACGGGCCGCGTCGAGCGCGTGCTGGACCCGAAGGCCAAGCCCGGCGCGCGCTGCAAGCCCTGCACGGACGAACGCCACGACCAGCCCATCGAAGGCCTGACCATCCTGCGGGGCGTACGGCCCAGCGCCAGCGAAGCGGGTGTCTGGGAGGGCGGCGATATCCTGGAACCGAAGACCGGCAAGATTTATCGCGTGCGCCTGCAGCTTCAAGACGGCGGCAAAGCGCTGGAGGTTCGAGGCTACCTCGGGTTCTTCTTCCGGAACCAGTACTGGCAACGGCAGGAGTAACTGGTCAAGACCAGCGACCAGGCGAACCCCCAGCCGCGGTGCAATCCGTTCGGTATTTGAAATTAATTGTTGCGTAAACATAACAAACTGTTTACGATTCTCCCCAATGATTAGTAATCGCATCCAAATCTTCCGTACCGACCGGGGCCTTTCTCGCAAGGAACTGGCCGCCCTCGTCGACGTGAACCCGCAAACCATCGGGTTCCTCGAGCGCGGTAGTTACACCCCCAGCGTGGAACTGGCGCTGCAGTTGGCGCGCGTCTTCGGCGTTTCCGTCGAAGCCGTGTTCTCGCTGGAGCCCTTCCCGCCCCTCGCGGCACAGATTGGTGCACCCAGCAGCCCACCAAAAGGAGACACCCCATGAGCGCACCTGCCACCACCCCCGGCAAGACCCCAAGCAAGGCTTACCTGAACTTCAGCCGCAACACTGCCCACGCCCTGTCCGTCGGCGCACTGGGTTCGCTTAGCCTGTGGTTCGCCTTGAAGTTCCTGCTCACAGAAGAACCCGGGCCGCAGCAAGCCGGCCTGCAACTCGCCGTGGGCGTTCTGGCCCTGGCGGGAATGGTGGCGAGCGTGCTGCTGTTCCTTTCCACCTATAGCTTCCGCGCCAACGCGCCGGATGCGCAGATAGATGAGCGTGAAGTCACGGAGCGCAACCGCGCGTACTTCCGCGCCTACCAAACGCTCGTCTTCGTGCTGCTGCTCAGCTACATCGTCGCAGAGTTCGGCGAGAAAGCCTTCGGCTGGGTACCTACTCGCGGGGTCATCGCCAACTTCCTCACGCTGCTCATCTTTGCCGCGCTTACCTTGCCCGCCGCCATTCTGGCGTGGTGGGATGCAGGCGACGAAGGCTGAACGCAGCCACGGCGAGTTGGATAGACCCGCCGCAGGCGGTGTGTCACCATCGCGGCCACACCGTATCGCGACGATACGGCCTTCTGCAGCCCCCAGGTCGCGCGCCGTATGTACGCCTCCATCATTCTTCCCACCTACAACGAACGTGAGAACGTCGGCCAGATGGTCGAGGCCTTGCGTCGCGTGTTCGGCGACCGCCAAGACTGGGAAGTGGTCATCGTGGATGACGACTCGCCGGACCGTACTTGGGAACATGCGCAGGAACTTGGCGCGACGGACCCGCGCGTGCGCTGCTACCGCCGCCTGGACCGCCGCGGGCTGTCTTCCGCCATCGTCGACGGCATGAGCCTTGGTGTGGGCGAACGTCTGCTCGTCATGGATGCCGACTTCCAACACGACATCGAACGTGTGCCGGCCCTGCTCGAAGCGCTGGACCGCGCGGACATCGCCGTAGGCAGCCGCTATCGCGAAGGGGGCGGCGTGGGCGAATGGTCCGCTGCGCGCATTGCCATGTCGAAGCTGGCCACCTACGCCAGCCGCTTGGTACTGCGCCTGCGCAGTTCAGACCCCATGAGCGGCTTCTTTGCCGTGCGCCGTGAGGCTTTCCTGCGCGTGGCGCCGGGTTTGAACCCGCGCGGCTACAAGATCCTGATGGAACTGCTGGTGCTGTTCCGCCCGCAGCAGGCGGCGGAAGTGTCTTACGTGTTCGCACCGCGCCGCGCCGGCACCAGCAAGCTGTCGGGCGGCGTCATCATCGACTTCGGCCTGTCGCTGGCAGAACTCGCCACCCGCAATATTCTCAGCGCCCGTTTCATCAAGTACGCACTGGTCGGCATTAGCGGCGTGGCGGTGCAGTACGCCAGCATGTTCCTGCTGTGGTCGCATTTTCTGGCGCCAGAACGCGCCACGCTGGCGGCCATCGGTACGGCGGCACTATCGAACTATCTGGCCAACAACTCCTGGACCTTCGCCGAGCGTCGCCACACGCGCTTCGGTGACCTTCTGAAAGGCTTGGTCACCTTCCTCGCCATCAGTGGTTGCGGTGCCTTCATCAACCAGTCCATCACTTGGTACTTGGTGCATCTGGGTCTGCTGCTGCCGCTCGCCATGGCCGTGGGTATCGTGCTGTCTTCGGTCTGGAACTATTTCCTGAACCTGGACCTGACCTGGAGTGGACATGCGCGCCCCGAGTGAGGCGCGCCTTCCCTGGTTACTCGCCGCCGCCGTCTTGGCGTGTTGGGCGCCGGCACTCGGTCTGCGCAGCCTCTGGTACCCGGACGAACCGGATGTGGCGCTGCCCATCCTCGAAATGTTCGCCCGCGGTGACTGGGTGGTGCCCACGCAAAACGGCCAACCTTGGCTGGACTATCCGCCTCTCGCGTATTGGGGTGGGCTGTTTTGGTCCACGCTGGCGGGCGCCCCCAATAGCCTTTGGCTGCGCCTGACGCCACTACTGGCAGGCATCGCGTTCCTGCTTTGTAGTGCGCGTCTAGCCGGCTTGGCGGCACTGGGCAACGGAAGCCACAGTGCATCCAGCGCTAGCGCCGATACCAACCACGCAGCCAGTACCAAAGCCGCCGCCTACGCCGCCATGCTCGTCGTCGGCACCCCACTGTTCTGGTTCCAAACGACGAACCTGCAGGTGGACATGGGCTTCGCCGCCAGCCAGGCGGCAGGCTTCCTGCTCTATCTCGCTGCAGACAGTCGCCAAGGCTTCGCGCGTCTGTGGCGGCAGGTGGCGGCGTTCGCCTGCTTCGGCGTGGCCATTCTCGCCAAAGGCCCGTTGGGCCTGCTACTCCCCGGGCTCATCCTCACGGTATGGCACGCCTCGTTCCGCGAGTGGCGCCGCCTGTTGCTGCTGGCGCCGTTGGCGCTAGTGGCGCTGTGCGTGGCGCTTATCTGGTGGTGGCCGCTAGTGAATCGCCTTGGCGCGGATTTCGTCGGCCATGAGTTTTGGGCGCAGAACTTCGACCGCTTCGGCCATACCGCGCGTGGCCATGGCGGCAAGAGCCCCGCGTTTTACTTGCTGAATCTGCCTGGTGACCTAGCACTGTGGTGCGTGCTATTGCCCGCGGCACTGACCATGGCTTGGCGGCAGTTAGCAGACCGACGCTTGCGCCTGCTGCTGCTGTGGTTCGGCATCAGCTTCGTGTTTCTGTCGCTGGCCTCCACCAAGCGCAGCGTTTACTTGCTACCGGCCTACCCCGCGCTATTTGCGCTGCTGGGCGCGTGGCTGGCTACCCAGCCCGCTACCGCTTGGCTGCGCGGTTTGCTGCGCTTCGTGGTGGTGTTGTTCGGGGTACTAGCAGTGGCGGTGCTGGTAGGCCCCTATACGGCGCTGGGAAGCAAAGAGGGCTTTGCGGCTATCGCTGCGCCCCTGCAGTGGCCATTGGCCGCAGTGGGTGCACTGCTGGCTGTGGGTGCCGTGTTGGCATGGCGGGCGACGCGACGGGGTCTAGCAGGCAGCGCCAACGCTGACGGCGTCACGAACGGTCATGCTGGCGATACCGGCGCTGCGGAACTACCGCGCCTCCTGCGCGGCGTCGCCATCAGTGCTGCCACCTTCTTCCTGCTGTTCACGTTAGCGCAGTGGTTCGTGATGCCGGTCATCGACACCGTGCGCGACTACCGTCCGGCTGCCGCATGGTTGGCCGCGCATTCGCCGGCCAACGAACGCGTGGGGTTCTATTGGCCAGGCCGTGAAGCCACCAAGCGGCCTGCTTGGTTGTGCTACCTACCGAGCCATCGTTTGGAAACCTTCACAGACGCTCCTAGCGCCGCGGCTTGGCTCGCGGAAAAACCGGGGCGCTTGCTGCTTTCAGACCCAGACAACGCCGGCGCGATGAACGGCGCGCGTGTCATTCAACGCTGGAAGATTTCCAGCACGCAGTGGGTAGTAATGTCCGAGAACTGAGCACTTAGGTTAAACGCGGACAATTCTCATACACACGTTGTCGCCACCCACCGGCTCCGCAATGACGATGCGCAGCGCTCGGGTCACCCAGTTCACCCAGGAGCGTGATGTAAGAGTGCGGTGTCCTTCAGGAAAACTCCATCGTTCCGCAATCCGCAGGCCTTTTCGGGCAAGAAGCTTCGGAAACGTGTAAGAGAACAATGGCGTGATGTGCGTAGCGTCGCCGAGATGATCAAACTGCTTGAGCGACCCCGTGGCCAGAAACCTTAACCGCGACGCCAAAGATTCCACGTTCGGCGAGGTAAGCAACAACTCTCCACCGGGCGCCAGCAAGTTGGCAAGATTTCCGAGGAATTGCCCCGGATTTTCAATGTGTTCGAAGACCTCGATACACGTGATGAGATCAAACCCACCCGCAACAGCAGGCCAATTCGGCGCATCGAGATTTACACAATCCACTCGCAGTCCACTGGAGCGGGACTGGTCGACATTCAGGTCAACACCTGAAAGGTTAAAGAAGCCGCGCTGCGCCAAGCGGGAAAGCCAAGCGCCCGTTCCGCATCCGACATCGAGAATGCGCGCCTCGCGACTGAAAGCAGACACAACCCGTGCCTCAATCGCGTCATGAAGACCGAAATTGGCACGCTCCAGAAGATTCCCCGGAGAAGAATTGGGCTGCAGGGTCGGCACGGCAAAGCTCCAAGGCCATCGCTAAGAATTGGTGGGCCCGCAGGGATTCGAACCCTGAACCAAGGGATTATGAGTCCCCTGCTCTAACCGTTGAGCTACAGGCCCGCGAGAAACCGCATTGTACGCCGCGCGCGGGCCGCGCGGCACTCCACCCCACGTTAGGGCTGCCTCAGGGCAAGCCTCCCTAAGGAAAGGCCTACTTCAGGGCTGGCTCGGATGCGCCGCCTTCCAGTCCATGGCCATGCGCACACGGCCTTCCACGGACGGGTGATCGTAGAACAGTACTTCTTCCAGCGCGCCCGGGCGCGGGTTCCGATATTCCGCCGTCTTCACCAGCGCACTCGCCAGTGCGTCGGGCAGGTTCACGGTCCGCAGCGAGTACTGGTCCGCCTCGGTTTCGTCCCAGCGCGACACCGTGCTGCTCACGGGCTGCGCCAGCAAGCTAAGCACCGAGACAATGAACAGCAGCACTGGCAGCGTGGTGGGCTCGCCGATGCCACCCGTAGAGCCGAAGGCACTAGCGAAGCGCCCGAACATGCGGTCCGCCAGGAAGAAGAACAACACCGCCATGACGGCAAGGAAAGCCACGCCGCGCCAAGTATGCTGCAGCACGTAGTGGCCAATCTCGTGGCCAGTCACCGCCTTCACTTCATCCAGCGAAGCGCCCTTCAGCGCCACATCGGAAATGGCGATGCGCGCCGAAGACCCAATGCCGCCAGCGTTGGCGGTGAAATTATTGGACTGTCGCGAACCATCGAACATGAAGATACGGTCGGCGGGGATGTGCGCCTCGTCAGCCATCTTCACGAGTGCGTCGCGCACTTCGCCCGGCGGCACGGGGCTGTATTTGTTGAACATGGGCTCGATGAAAATGGGTGCGAGCAGCATCATGACGGCTGCGCCCACCGCTACCATTCCACCCGACCACAACCACCAGCGCTTACCCGTACGGCGAAGAAGGGCATAAACACCGGCCAAAAACAGTGAGCCGATGACCGTGCTCAAGCCGAGCGCAATGGCCATTTGGCTCAGGTGGTCCGAAAGCGGCTGGCTGGTACGCCCGTAAGACGTCTCACGCCACCAGTCGCTGTAGAGGGACCATGGCAGCGTAAGCAGCGAAGACAGCAGCAAGAAGCAGGCACTGACGAGGAACGCGCGCAGGAAGGGCCCACGCGCCGCGAGGCGCTGGTTCAGTTTCTCCAGCAGGCCAGAGCGCACGAACACCCAAGTGACCAGTGCCGTGACGACGAGGTTCCACAGCAATAGCCAATGGCCGCCCGTGGTGTAGGCCGCCGCCTTGGCGAGGGCGGGTGCGCCCAGCGAATCGATGTACTGCGCCGTCGCGCTTACGGGATCGAAAGCCATGGAAAATCCCTCTCTTTCATGTGGGCTAGAATACAGCCAGCGTCTATCGTAGCGCGAGCAGGCAGCCGTTTATAGCGAGCTTGGTAATGGCGCCGCTGCAAGACGAAGCCGAATATCAGCATGCGCCGCCGCGATGAGTTGGGCCAGCGGCTCGCAGGGTACCGCAGCATTAAGCCGTAACTTCACATGCCGCATCCACTTGCCTTCTCCCAGCAAGATGCCGGCGGGGGCTGCCAACAACGAACCTTGATAGAAACCCACGTTCACGTGTTGGCTGAAGACATTCACATAAGCAAAAGCGGCTTCGCCCATGCAAGCCACCGGGCACCCGTCATGCAACGTCTCCCGCACGTCTTCACCGCAGGCGCGCATTCGCTCGAACCATTCGCGCGCCAGTTGGCCGAGTGCCGTATCTCTTGCAGCAAACCACTGGTCCACCGCCGGGTCTCGCGGCAAAGTGCCAGACAGCAAAAAGAGCCGACTCATGAGGTGCGATGCTATTCGTCGAAGATGGCCACGGCACGCGTCCAGCCCGCAGAAGCACCGCGGATCTTGCAGGGGAAGCACGAGATAGTGAAACCCGTGGCTGGCAGCACTTCCAGGTTGTGCAACTTTTCCAAGTGGCAGTAACCGATGTCGCGGCCAGCCTTGTGCCCCTCCCAGATGAGTGAGGCATCGCCCGTCTCGGCGTATTTCTGCGCCGTATAGGAAAACGGCGCGTCCCAGCTCCAACCATCGGTACCCGTCAGGCGCACGCCCTTTTCCAGCAAGGCCAGCGTGGCGTCTTTGCTCATGCCGCAGCCAGCGGCCACGTAATCATCCGCGCCGTAACGCTTGCCAGCGCTGGTATTGATGACGACGATCTCCAGCGGCTGCAATTCATGACCAATGCGCGCGAGTTCCGCTTCCACGTCGGCGCGCGTTACCACGTAGCCATCGGCGAAGTGGCGGAAGTCCAGCTTCACACCCGGCTGGAAGCACCACTCCAGCGCCACCTCGTCGATGGTGATGGCGCGTTCGCCACCGTTCATGGTGGAAGCGAAGTGGTACGGCGCATCGAGATGCGTACCGTTGTGCGTAATGAGTTCCACTTTCTCCAGCGACCAAGCTTCACCGTCTGGCAAGTCTTCCGCCTTAAGGCCCGGAAAGAAACTCGTTAGCTGCGGCAAGGACTGCTTATGGTCCACGTACTCGATCCGCGGACAAAATCCGGGCGGGTCGGAGATGACATCATTTTCAAGATAGATGGACAGGTCCACGAAACGGCGCGGCATGTGCTTGGGTTCCCGTTAAATAACAAAAGTTCAAACGCAAAATTCCAAAGGCGCTCCGCCTCTAGAAAACATCCACCGCCAGACCAGCCGCGAGGCCAGCAGCCAGTTCGCGCGCGGCGGCCAATTGCGCCGCCTGCGGCTCACCCACCACCAGCAGCGGTGGCGCCACACGCTTCCAGCGGTAACCGGTGACGATGCGCTCTACACTGGCCAGCGTACCCGCTCCATCTTGCCCGGCACTAACCAACAGCGCATAAGGCAAGCCGATGGTGTGGGGCTCCAACGCGTAGAACGTGGTGTCGAAAAAGTGTTTCATGGCCCCGGCCATATAGCCGAAGTGCTCTGGTGTGGCGAGCAATACGCCGTGGGCAGCGCGCACATCGGCCGCGGTGGCCTGCAGCGCCGGCACGCAGCGCACCGCCACGCTGTCATCGCCCAGTTCCGCGCGCACCTGCGCCACGCCCTCCAGCGCGGCCGCCACCAACTGGGCTATGCGCCCACCCGTGTGGCCCGCTTGCACAATCAGCAGCGTCTTCATGCGAAAACCGGGGTGAACTGGACAGCCATTTGCGAAACTGCACCTGAAAGAGCGAAAACCAGCGGCAAGCCTCGCCCATGACGCGTGCGCAGTCCAGCAGGATGGCGTTTTCTGCCACAGCGGCTCCACCAAAAAATCCTCCAGTGGCTCACGCAATGAGCCCGGGATGGCGTATCGTGCAAGCGCCTGAGCCACTATTTTGAGCCACCCGCTCAGAAGCCATCAAACCCAAGGCCACCGCATGGACCGCACCGAACGCTTTCAAAAAATCCAGCTCATGCTCCAGTCCCGGCGTGTGGTCACCCGCCAAGCGTTTGAAGAAGAGCTGGAAATTTCCCGCGCCACCTTCAAGCGGGACCTCGAGTACATGAAGGAACGGCTGCAGGTTCCCATCCATTGGGACGCGGCGGCCGGCGGCTACAGGCTCGCGGAAACAGACCGTCAGCCCCTGCCGGGCCTGTGGTTCAACTCCGAAGAGCTGCAGGCACTGCTCACACTAGACACGCTCCTGGAAAGCCTCCAGCCCGGGTATTTCGGGCAAGACCTTGCCCCCATCCGCTCGCGCATCCGGCAGCTGGTGGACCAAGGGGACCACGGCATGGATTCCCTGCGCACCCGCGTGCGGCTCGTCGCGCAGGGCGCACGTCGGCTGGAGCCTGCGTCGTTCAAGGCCGTGGCCGGCGCCACGCTAGATCGCCGTCGCCTGCAACTCACTTATTTTTCCCGCACCAGCGGCCTCCGCAAGGACCGCGAAGTGTCGCCGCAGCGTCTGCTGCATTACCGCGAAAACTGGTACCTCGACGCTTGGTGTCACCGCGAAAACGCGTTGCGTCGTTTCGCCCTCGACTCCATGGAAGCCGCCAACGTGCAGGACACGCCCGCCACGGACATCGAAGCGAACGAGCTAGACCGGGTCCTATCCGGCAGCTACGGCATCTTCTCCGGCGTGCCCCGGCACCGCGCGCGTCTGCAGTTCACCGCCGAACGTGCGCGCTGGGTGGCGGCCGAGCGCTGGCACGACAACCAGTCCGGTGCCTGGCAGCCCGACGGCAGCTTCGTACTGGAAGTGCCCTACGCGGACGACCGGGAACTGGTCATGGATATTTTGAAGCACGGCGCCGCCGTGAAGGTGCTGGGCCCACCGGAACTGCAGGCGCGGGTACGCACGGAACTGGCAAACGCCCTCACGGCTCAGGGCTAGTCTCAGGGCCAACCTGAGGGCCAACCTATGGGCCAGTCACAGGCCCAAGCCAAGTACTGAATTTTTTTACAGTAGGCTCATCAAGTGGCTCGTCTCTTGAGCCACCCCCCTCCTCACACTATCCCCCATCGTGGATATGGTCTTGGAGGAAAGCACATGAACCTGCTGAACGAATCGCTCCTGAAGCTGCAGCTTGGCCCCGCCACCGCTTTCGACAGTCTGGCGGTGGTGCCGCTACTGGCCCGCACGGACACGCAGGCGGACTACATCACCCTCGCCGCCGCGTTGGCGCAAGGTGCCGCAAGGGTCACGGAAGTAGCGCAGGGCGCAGTAGTCGGCGAGGCGGGCGGCCTCTACTGCGAAAACGCCGGCACCCGCGATGTGCTTTACGTAGCACCCGAGCCGCGCCTTTCAGTGCCAGGCGCACGCATTCGCCCCTCGATGCTCGTCGGGCCCGGCGGCCGCGCCCGCGTGGCACACCTGCCCTCATCGGGCCGCCCGGTGCAGCCGCGCCAGCTCGACGTGTTCGATAGCACGGAGTTCCGTCTCGGCCAGTTCGCCCGTGTGTTCCATGCCCTGCCACGCCAGGTCGGCGGTGTGTTCATCCTCAACGATGAGCCCGTCGGCCTCGAAGTCTTCGACGCCCCGGAAACCTTCGCCGCCATGTTCCCGCAGTTGGTCCGTAGCTACGCGCTGGACGCATTGAACCTCGGCGGCAGCATGCACCGTCCGCCGGGCACGCGTTGCGCCGAAGCCTTCATCGCACAGGTGGTGGTGGCTGCTGCAGAGAAGCAGTTGGGTCAGGCATCGGCTCACCGCGCCAACGCACCGCATGCCGACGAAGTGCGGCTGCAGAGCCGGCGCATCACCGGCGGCGCCCTGCTCGCACGGAATCGCGTCGTGCATCTCGCAGCCTTCCAGCGCCACGCCGCCAGCAACCCCTTCGACCCTCTGCACTAAGAGGGCACTAAAGAGGCCGGCACACGCTAGAGCCGCTTCGGCGGCTTCATCAACAGCACCAGCGGCAGCGCCATCATGGTAGCGAACGCCATAATCGCGAAGCCGTTGTCGTAGCCAATGGCAGCCGCCTGTCGGGCCATCTCCGGCCCAATCACGGCGGCCAACGTGCTGGGGTCCACCGCACCGTTGGGCGCCACGCCGCCCACACGCTCCAGCGCCGGCGTCAGGCCCAACCAGTGCTGGGTATCGAACGCACCCAAGTGTTCCACCATGTAAGCGCGGTTGCGTTGGGCCCCGTCAATCACCTGCGCGAATATCCAGCTCAAGCCCACGCTGCTCCCGATGTTCCGGCAAAGGCTAGCGGTAGCGCCACCATCGGTACGCAAGTGCGGCGGCAGCGTTGCGTACGCCATGTTGGTCACGGGCAAGAACAAGAAACTGATGGCAATGCCTTGAATGAACGCACCCAGCATGGGCCACCAAGCAGGCGTATCCACATACATCTGCATGAACATCGTCATGGAAACCGCCGTAACGCACATGCCGAAGCCGGCAAGCCAGCGTGTATCGAACTTCATGGCGTTCTGGCCTAACCAGACGGTCGTCATAATGGCGCCGACACCACGCGAGGCCATCATGAGTCCCGCCGTCAGCACCGGGTAGCCCTGCACCTGCTGCAAGAACTGCGGTAGCAGCGCGGCCGGCGTCACAATCAAAAAGCCCATGCAGAAACTAATGCCCATCGCGAGCACGAAGTTCCGGTCGGCGAACAGCTTCAGCGGAATGAACGGCGAGCGGTGTGTCAGCGAATGCGCCACAAATAAGTAGAAGGCCAAGGCAGCAAGCGCGAACTCGACAATGATTTCAGTGGACTGGAACCAGTTCTGGCCATGGCCCCGGTCCAGGCCCAACTGCAAGATGCCCACAGCCGCAGACAACCAGAAGAAGCCCATGCGGTCGAAGCGACGGGTCTTGTCCGGTTCATCCTTTGGCATGGTAGCCAGCAAGCCCAACACCGAAATGATGCCCACCGGCAAATTGATGAGGAAAGCCCAGCGCCAGCCGTAAAACTCCGTCAGCCAGCCACCAAGCGATGGCCCGAGAATGGGCCCCACCAACACGCCCATTCCCCACAGAGCGTTAGCGCGCCCATGCAGAGCCGGCGGGTAGGCCTTCAGCAACAAGACTTGCGACAAGGGAACGAGCGAAGCGCCCATTCCCCCTTGCAGTGCGCGGAACACCACCATTTCCGGCAATGAGGTCGCCAGGCCACACAGCACCGAGGCCAGCGTAAAGAGACCGACGCTGGTCACCAGCACCCGACCAATGCCGTAGCGGGTAGCGAGGTATCCCGCCAGCGGCGTGCACACCGCACTCGCCACAATGTACGAAGTGAGAATCCACGCCGCTTGGTCTTGTGAGGCCTGCAGGGAGCCCTGCATATACGGCAAGGCAATGTTCGCCACCGTGGCGTCGATGGTATAGACCAGTACTGCGGTGACCGACGCAGCGACCAGCCAGCCGCGTCCCAGCTTCGCCATCAGCGTGCTCCGAACAGGCGCTCGCGCAAGGGCCGGTCGCCGGTGTCTATCTTCACCGTGGCGCTCATGCCCGCGCGCAGCGGCGGGTCGTCGGCGCCGCGCTCAATACGGACGCGCACCGTTACCCGCTGCACCACCTTCACCCAATTGCCACTGGCGTTCTGCGGCGGCAGTACGGCGAACTCGGCTCCGGTGGCTTGGGAGATGCTCTCCACCTTCCCCTGCCAGACGCGATGGGAATAGGTATCCAGTTCCACTTCTACCGGTTGGCCAGCGCGCACGTACTCCAGGTCGGTTTCCTTGAAGTTCGCTTCTATCCACAGGTCCGTAGGGTCGACGATGGCCAACACCGGCCGGCCGGCCGTAACGTGGTCGCCCACTTGCGGCACGCGACTGGCAATACCAGAGCGCGGTGCAATGACTTCCAGATGGGACAAGTCCTCACGTGTGGCGGACAAAGCCGCACGAGCGGCGCGCACAGTAGGGTGCGCTTCGAGGTTGCCACCCGCTGCCGGGCCTAGCCCGACATCGATACGGTGGATCTCCTGCTCCAGCAGCACGATATACGAAGCGGAATCCTGAGCAGCCTTTTCCGCTTCTTCCAATTTCGCGGCGGGCAACAAGCCGCGCGCTGTCAGCGCCTGCTGGCGCACCAGATTCTTGCTGGCGAAAGCGTAATCCGCTTTCGTGGCAGCCAACATGGAAACCCGCTGCGCACGAGTAGCCATCTGCGTACGCAAGTCCGTCAATGCCATGTCGAGTTTGGCCTCAGCGCCCTCTACGGCAATCTTCAGACTGGGACCCGCTACCACCATCAATACGTCGCCCTTCTGCACCGGCGTGTTTTCCAACGCGCGAACTTCGCGAATGGTGCCGGAAACTTCTGGCGCCACTTCGCTCATGTCGCTCTTTACATAGGCGTTGTCGGTACTGACAAACCGGGCATGCGTGACGAGGTAGTAGCCAGCGCCCGCGAGCAAGACCAGCGGAATGACACCCAGCAAGAGCGGGCGCCAGCGCGACGAAACAGGCGGAGCGTCGTTATTCATGGCAATTCCTCATCCACAACGTCAGCCACCAGCGGTTCGCCGGCGGGTTGCAAGGCTTCAAGATTCGAACGGACCACGGACAGCCAGTGCAGCAATTCCACTTGGCGGTCCGCGGGGACGCCGGCCATCGCCTCGTCCATCACCTTGATGGAAAGACTGCGCACATCGTCGAGCAGCGGGCGGGCTGCGGGCAGCAGATACAACTGGAAGGCGCGGCGGTCACCCGGGTCGGGACGGCGCTCCACCCAGCCCTGCGCGCACATGCGGTCCAGCAGGCGGCCGAGCGTGATGGGGGCAATCTCGAGCACCTCCGCCAAGGCGGCCTGCCGGCAGCCTTCCATGCGGTACAGGTGCGCCAGAGTGCGCCATTGGGCCATGGACAAGCCCAGCGAGCGTACCCGGCCGTCGATGGCGCGGCGCATGAAGCGCGCGACGTCATAGACCGTCAGGGCAAAGGGCAAGGTCTGAACAGCGGAATCCGGGGAATTCATAAGCCAAGCTTACCATTATTCATAAGCCTTGCTTATTAGTTTCGGCGGCGCTGAAAAGCCCTTAACTCTTTTAGTGAATAGAAAGTGCCGCGCCACTCTACGCCACCCTTGGCCAGCGCCAACGCCATGGAGCGCAACATCAGATAGCTGCCGAAGACGGCGAACAGGGGTAACAGCCAGCCTCCATAGCGGCGCCCGCCAAAGAACCGCGCGGCCAGCCAGCCTTGCGCCCCCAGCACCAGCAGAACCCCAAGGTTCAGCCACCAGGTGAGGCCCCGGGTAAGCACCAGCGCCATCACGGGCCAGGCCAGCAACCACAACTGCGCCGCCGCCCCCACCAACACCAACGGCACCGAATAGCCAGCGCCCGCGAACAGGTTCTTCATCAGCCCGCGCCGCACCTCGCCCCAACTGCCATACCAGTCCACAGCGGCAAGACCGTTGGCAAATACGAAGTCCTGACGCCCGCCCGCCAGTTTGAGACACCGGCCCAGTTCGAGGTCGTCATCGGGGCACAAGCGCACGGCCGCATGTCCGCCAGCGGCGTCATAAACGCTACGTCGCACAAGATTGAAGGCACCGATGCCGACATGCGCACGGCTACGCGGGTTCCGCGCCGCCCACGGACGCGCCCAAACAGAAAACAGCAAGGCAAAGTACAAAGCGAACTGCGACAGCACACCGCCAGGCAAGCGTGCCTCAGGCGCGGCGGCAATGTGATCGAACCCTTCGGCCGCTGCGTGCGCCAACGCCTTCGCCAGTATCTGGGGCTGCAGTTGCACGTCAGCGTCGGTGAACAATAGCCATTCACCCTTTGCTAGCGCCGCGCCTTGTGCGTTGGCGTGGTTCTTTCCCAGCCAGCCTGCCGGCAAGTCGGTAATGGTAATTATTTGAAGGCGCGGATCGCCCTCGGCCAACAACCGTTGCAACACTTGCGCTGTGTCGTCGGTCGAGCGGTCGTTGATGACGATGACTTCCAGCCGTGGCCAATCCAAAGCCAGAAAGCCACGTACTGCAGCTTCGATAGCGGCAGCCTCGTTACAAGCTGGCGCGATAACGGACACGAGTGGCAACGCCAAACCAGAGGCCCCGGAAGTGCCAAAAAACTCGGGCACGACCACATCCCTCAATCGGGGTACACGTGCCAGTCCGAACCAGAGGTACAAGGTGCCTGCGACAGCATATGTAAA
>CALQLF020000022.1 GCA_943331345.2 Candidatus Planktophila lacus
CGAGCCTTGCGGCAGCAGAACTGGGCTTCATCACTGCCGTGCACGTCGGCATAGGTCCAGCAGGCGATGGCAGCTCGCTGCCGGAAGCGTTGTCCATGGTGGCGAACCTGCGCGCCGCGGGGCATGACGTGCTGGTCGATGACGACGCACTGGCCAAGCTCGACGACTACTGGTGGCGTCTGGCACGGGCCGAAGGCTTGCTGCCCGGAACGCCGCAGCGTTTCGATGCCAGCTTCCTGCGCCACCAGATTGCCGGCGGCGTCATGACCACCACGCTGCGCCAACTCGAGGAACTCTCACTCGGGCATCGCATGGCCGATGTCATCGCCGAAACCGAACGGGTTCGCGCGGAACTGGGCCAGCCCATCATGGTGACGCCATTCCCCCAGATGGTGATGAGCCAAGCGCTGGCCAATGTGATGGGCGCGCGGCGCTATGCGCAGGTGTCGGACCAGATCATCCGCTACGTGCTCGGCAAGTTCGGTCGCCCCACGCGGCCAGTCGACCCGGCCGTGTTCGCCACCATCATGGACCGTCCTCGCGCACGCGAACTGGAAAACGAAGGCAGTTTCCCCACGCTGGACGAATTGCGCCACCGCTTCGGCAAGCACTTGGACGAGGAAGAGTTCCTGCTGCGCGCTGTCATGCCCGGCGACCAGGTAGATGCCATGCTGGCTGCCGGCCCCAGTCGCGCTACCTACACGCCAGAAGTTGCCCCCGTACTGAAATTGCTGCGGCATGTAGCAGACGGCGCCGGCAAGCCCGGCGGCGTCCGCGACCTCGTGGTGGAGCGCGGCGACTTCCGGCTGGCACTGCACGCCGGGCCCAGCCTGCGCTGATACGCCTTCCAACCCGTCTAGGATGAACTGATGTCCCACGCTTTCTCGAACGCGCTCGTCAAGCGTCTGCGCGCTGCACAAGGCTTCATCTTCGATATGGATGGCACACTCGTGCTGGGCGATGCCGCCTCCGGCGGGCACAACCCGCTGCCGGGCGCTGTGGACTTGCTGGCCGCGCTGCGCAGTCGCGGCGTGCCCTTCCGCGTGTTCACCAATGGCACGGCGAAGCCGCCGGCCACGTATGCTGCGGGCCTGCGCAAAGTGGGTTTCGACTTGCACGATGAAGAGATGATGACCCCCTCCACTTCCGCGGCGCAGTGGTTCCTCAAGCAAGGCATCAGCAAAGTGCGGGTGCTTGGCCTCGACGGCGTCGCACAGCCCCTCGTGGCTGCCGGCATCGAAACCGTGGGGCCCACAGCGGAAGCTGAAGGCATAGAAGCCGTCTACACCGGTTGGTTCAAGGAGTTTACTTTCCCGGCGCTGGAAGCCGCCTGCCAAGATCTTTGGGCTGGCGCGAGGCTCACTACTGCTTCAAACGTCCCGTTCTTCGCCACGGCCACGGGCCGCGCCATCGGCTCCAGCTTCGCCATCAACGCCATGCTGAAGGCCATGACCGGCAAACAGGCCCGTGTGCTCGGCAAGCCCTCGGTGGACGCTTTCCGCGTGGCCATGCAGGCGATGGGCCTGCCACGCACGGCTGCCGCCAAGATGGTGGTAGTGGGTGACGACCCTGCCTTGGAAATGCGCATGGCAGTCAGCGCCGGCGCCTATGGCGTCGGCATGACCACGGGGCTGATGAAGCGCAACAACGTCCGCAGCTTGGCCGCCGCGGAAAAGCCGCACGCCTTGCTGGAAAGCCTGGAAGGCCTGGCCGACAAGCTACGCTGAAGCGCCTCGCTTAACGGCCGCGGACAAACTCCGCGACGCGCGCGACTATAGGGCTCTTCGCGCGATAGATGCGGGCGAACGCGCCGACTGTAACCCCGTGGTCGCCATCGACCCACATCTCCTCCACGGAAGCGCCAACTTCACGCATCCGCGCCGCCAGCGAACGGGTGTTGTGCGGGTTCACGGTAGTGTCGTCACGCCCCATGATCAGCAACGAACGCGGCGCGGTAGCAGTCACGAAGTTCACGGGCTGGGCATCGTGTTCGCGTTCAGGCGAACCGGCGAAAGTACCCTTCAGCAGCGGCGTATTGAGCTGGAAATCGTAAGGGCCTGAGAGCCCGATGTAACCGGCAATAACGGCAGGCGTGAGCCCGTGACGCGCGAGATAGCGACCATCGTAGGCCGTCAGTGCCGTGAGGTGCGCGCCCGCGCTATGCCCCATCAGATAGAGCCGGCTCGGGTCGCCGCCCCACTCCGCCGCATGGGTATGGGCGAAGGCGACGGCAGCGGCCACATCATTGGCGAAGTCCGGGAAGCGCACCGCTGGCATGAGGCCGTAGTTGGCCAGTACCGCCACGAAACCTTGTTGCGCAAGCGCCTGTCCCACCCAACGGTAGAGATGCTTGTCGCCAGACATCCAACTACCACCGTGAACGAATACCACCACGGGTACGGGACCCGTCAAGGGCTTCCCAGCAGCGTCCAACGGACGGTAGACATCACAGCGCTGGCGCTCGCCGGCGCCGTACGCTAATTCCACTACCGGCACGTCGCCGTTTTCCACCAGATTGGCGGCGCCCAGTAACTGGTTGGTGGTGCATCCGGAAAGTGTCGCCATCATCGGCACACTCGCCACTACCGCGCCCCAACCCAGGAATTGCCTGCGATTCATGCTACGTCTCCCAAAAGTTCCAGAGCAGGCACGGAACACAAGCCCCGTGCCAACAACCATTCCCGCGCCTCGGCAGCATCTTCCTGGAACCAGCGCGCGGCACTGCCCAAACGGAAGGTGTAACCCCAGGCATCCATATCCGCACACATGCGCTCCGCGCCGCAACCCGGCACCGCGGACGCAAGCAGCACCTGCAAATAAAGCACCGCATCTTCCTCGGCGAAGTCGCCACCGGCGTCGGTATCCAGCACGGCACGTCGCTCGCTCCCCATGCACAGCGCATGGCTGGCCTCGTGCAGCAAGGAATGCACCGGCGTGTCGGCGCGCGCGTGGACCGTATCGCGCAGGAGACCGGCTTCGGGCGCACCCCAATAGGAGTGTGGAATAGGTTGCGACAACGGCACCTCCACCAGATGCAAGCCTAACGCTGTCAACAAGCGCTGCAGCGCCGGGAACCCCGCCTCGGCACACAGCATCACGGGCAGAGCCCTGCAGCGTTCATGGGCAAGCCTCTAGCCACCGAAACCATTGCGGAAACTTCAGCGCAGCACCGCCAAGCGGCGGGTGATGAGCGCAGCCAAGTCGCGCGCCAAGGCAGCGCGTACCTGCTCTTGCTCCTGCTCCTTGGCCAACAGCGCCGTTTCGTCGTAGCTGAGCGAGCGCGTGAGCGTCAGTTCCTGACGCGGCAACAGTTCCTGCCCGCCCGCGTCCACCCGGAACTCGGCGGTGTAATACACCTCAATTTCCCGCGGCGTATTGCGCGCCGACACGGACAGAATTCGCCGGCCGCTTTCATCGCGCAGCAGGCGCAAGGTGGCGGTCGGCGCACCCTCCGCTGGTACTAGCCGTGCACCAGCCAAAGCGAGGCTGTCGCGCAGGGCCAACTGCAGGTCCGAATAGCGGTCGGGAGCCACGAACTCCAGCGCCGCAAGCCGGGGCGATACCTGCACCGCCCCCTGCAAGTGGAAGCCGCAGGCAGAGACCAACACGGCACCCAAGGTGGCAAGACCGAGCGAACGCAGGCGCATGGACAGTCTCCGGTCAGACGAAAGGGCAGCAAGCAGAGTACACGGGCATCAGACCACGATATTGGCAAGCTTGCCGCGTACGTAGACGAACTTCTTCAAAGCTTGGCCCGCGACGAACTTTGCCACTTCAGGGTTGGACAAAGCAGCTTCGCGCACCGTCGCTTCGTCGGCGTCGGCCGCTACCGTGATCTTGCCGCGCAACTTGCCATTCACCTGCACCACGACTTCGAGGCTGTCACGTACCAAGGCCGCAGGGTCATGCTCGGGCCAACGACGATCAATCAGCGCATCCGCATGGCCCAGGGCTTGCCACAAGGCATGCGTGGCATGCGGCACCACGGGCGACAGCACCGTCACCACAATCTCCAGCGCTTCCTGCGTCACCGCACGCCCTTGCGGCGTGGCGTCGTCGAACTTGGCCAGCGCGTTCATGAACTCCATCACCGCCGCGATGGCCGTGTTGAACACACGACGTCGGCCGAGATCGTCCGTCACCTTCACCAGCAACTGGTGGGCCAAACGGCGCATCTCACGCTGGGCAGGCGTCAGCGCTGCCACGTCGAGCGGAGAAAGCGCAGTACCTTCGACAGCTGCGGCATGCACCGCCACCGCGCGCCATAGACGCTTCATGAAGCGATAAGCGCCTTCCACACCTTCGTCAGACCATTCGAGCGTCTGCTCGGGAGGCGCGGCGAACATCATGAACAAGCGGGCCGTGTCGGCCCCGTACTCGTTCACCAGCGCCTGCGGGTCCACGCCGTTGTTCTTGCTCTTCGACATCGTACCGATGCCACCCGACTCGACCGGCTGACCATCTTTTCGCAGGATGGCCCCGGTACGCGCACCCTTGTCATCCACCGTGACATCGACGTCCGCCGGATTGAAGTACTGCACGCGACCGGCTTCCGGCTTGCGGAAGAAAATCTCGTTCAACACCATGCCCTGCGTCAGCAGGTTGGAGAACGGCTCATCCACCGTGGTGAGCCCGAGGTCGCGCATCACCTTCGTCCAGAAGCGCGAATACAACAGGTGCAGGATGGCGTGTTCGATACCACCGATGTACTGGTCTACCGGCAGCCAGTAAGCGGCACGCTCATCGACCATGGCGCTGTGGTTATCGGCGCTGGCATAGCGAAAGAAATACCAGGACGAGTCCACGAAGGTGTCCATCGTGTCGGTCTCGCGGCGCGCCGGCGCACCGCACTTCGGGCAAGGGCACTGCAAGAAGCTGTCCAGCTTGCCGAGCGGGTTGCCGCTGCCATCCGGCACGAGGCCTTCCGGGAGCGCGACAGGGAGCTGGTCATCGGGCACCGGCACCACACCGCAAGCACCGCAGTGAATAAGCGGAATGGGGCAGCCCCAATAGCGCTGGCGCGAAATGCCCCAGTCACGCAGGCGCCAATTCACCTGCTTTTCGCCGTAGCCCAGCGCGCCGAGGTCGGCAGCGATGGCGTCGATGGCCGCATCGAAGCCGAGGCCATCGTACTTGCCACTGTTCACGCAGACGCCATCGTCCCCATACCAAGACTGCCAGGCTTCGTTCGAATACACCTGGCCGCCGACGTCTATGACCTGCTGAATGGGCAGCGAATACTTCAGCGCGAACGCGAAGTCGCGCTCATCGTGGGCAGGCACGCCCATGACGGCGCCTTCGCCGTAACCCATGAGCACGTAGTTGCCGACCCACACGGGCAAAGGCTCACCGGTCAACGGATGCTGCACGGAGAGCCCAGTGGCGATGCCCTTCTTCTCCATCTGCGCGATGTCGGCTTCCATGACGCTGCCACGACGGCATTCGTCGACGAACGCCGCAACTGCTGCGTCCTTCGCCGCGGCCTTGGTGGCCAGCGGATGTTCCGCTGCGACGGCCAGGAAGGTAACGCCCATCAGCGTATCGGCGCGGGTGGTAAACACGCGCAGCAAACCTTGTTGACCGTCAATGTCGTACGGGAAGGCGAGGTTCACACCCGTGCTGCGACCAATCCAGTTGGCCTGCATGGTACGGACGCGCTCCGGCCAGCCCGGCAGGCCGTCCAGTGCGGTCAGCAGTTCTTCGGCGTAGCGCGTGATGTTCAGGTAGTACATCGGGATTTCGCGCTTCTCGACGAGCGCACCCGTGCGCCAGCCACGACCGTCAATGACCTGCTCATTGGCGAGCACGGTGTTGTCGACAGGGTCCCAATTCACGGTGCCCGTGCGCTGATAGGCAATGCCCTTCTCGAGCATCCGCAGGAAGAGCCACTGGTTCCAGCGGTAGTAGTCGGGGCGGCAAGTGGCCACCTCGCGGTCCCAATCGATGCCGAAGCCCAGCGACTTCAACTGGCGCTTCATATAGGCGATGTTGTCGTAGGTCCACTGCGCCGGCGGCACCTGGTTCTGCATCGCCGCGTTTTCCGCCGGCAGGCCGAAAGCATCCCAGCCCATGGGTTGCAGCACGTTGCGGCCCTGCATGCGCATGAAGCGGCTGATGACGTCGCCAATGGTGTAGTTGCGCACGTGGCCCATATGCAGGCGCCCACTCGGGTACGGGAACATGCACAGGCAGTAATACTTCTCGCGCGTGGGGTCTTCGACGGCGCGGAAAGTGCCGTTCTCATCCCACCAGCGCTGGGCGGCCGCTTCAACGGCGGCCGGCGCGTAGATCTCTTCAATAGCCACGGGAAACCTGCAGGAACAAAGCCGCCCCCCGCGGGGCGGTAAGTCCCTATGTTACCGCAGCGCCTTGCGCCGCCACGGAACAGTTTATTGCAGTGCAGGATAGGCGTAGGCTAGACCTTCGTTTTCAGTCGGTCCTTCACCCATGTTCCACTCCCCCTATGCCGCGCGCCGCGTCGGCGCCATCACCGCCCTGGCCTTGTTGCTGGGAGCCTGCGGGAAAGAAGCGCCGCCGCCGCCCAAGCCGCCGGAGGTCGAGGTGGCCGCCGCCCTTGCCCGGGAAGTGAACGACTGGGACGAGTTCACCGGCCGACTCGTGGCCGTGGACTCGGTGCAAGTACGCCCACAGGTGACCGGTACCATCGAGCAGGTGGCGTTCGAGGACGGGCGTTACGTGAACAAGGGCGACCTGCTGTTTCGTCTGGACGACCGCGTGTTCCGCGCGGCGATGGAACGCGCGCAGGCGGAACAAGCCGCGGCCCATAGCCGCGTAACCCTCGCCCGGGAAGAACTGGCCCGTGCCGACCGCCTGCTGGCCGCTAACGCCGTATCGCGTGAAGAGCGCGCCGCCCGCGCGGCAACCCTGCAACAAGCCGAAGCCGCCGAGCAGGTTGCGGCCGCTGCCATCAGCACCGCGCGCACCAACCTCGCCTATACGCGCATCACGGCGCCCATCAGCGGCCGGGTCGGCAAGGCGGAAATCACCGCAGGGAATCTCGTCACGGCGGGTAGCAGTGCCCCGGTGCTGACCACGCTCGTCTCCGTCGACCCCATCTACGCCGAGTTCGAGGGCGACGAGCACGTGTACCTGAAGTACATCGAAATGTCGCGACTGGGTGAACGGCCGAGCAGTCGCGATGCTGCCAACCCCGTGTTCCTGGCGCTGGCCGGCGAGCAGGGCTACCCGCATGAAGGCCGCATGGTGTTCGTCGACAACCAGCTCGACCCGCACACCGGCACCATCCGCGCGCGCGCCGTCTTTTCCAACAAAGACCGGCGGTTCACGCCGGGCCTGTTTGCTCGCCTGAAGCTGATCGGCAGTGGGCGCCACACGGCGGTATTGGTCGACGACCAAGCGATTGGCACCGACCAGAGCCAGAAGTTCGTCCTCGTGGTTGGCAAGGACGGCAAGGCGGCCTACCGCGTGGTGAAGCCAGGGCGACTCGTGAATGGTCTGCGCACCATCACGGAGGGGCTGGCCGCCGGCGAAGTCATCGTGGTGAACGGCCTGCAACGGCTCCGCCCCGGCATGCCGCTCGTGCCCGTGACCGTCGCCATGGACCGTAACGTCCAGGCCAACGAGACCTTGCCCTTGTACGACCCCGAGACCGGCCGCAAGGTCCGCGCGACGGAGCGCTGACCTATGCGCTTCGCCCGACACTTCATCGACCGGCCCGTGCTGGCCGGCGTGCTTTCGCTGGCCATTCTGCTGACGGGCTTAGTGTCCATGCGGCTGCTGCCGGTCGCCATGTTCCCGGAAGTGGTGCCGCCCACCATCGTGGTTTCCGCCAGTTACCCGGGCGCCAATCCGAAGGTGGTTGCCGAAACCGTGGCTTCGCCACTGGAACAGGAAATCAACGGCATCGAGGGCGTGCTCTACATGTCCTCGAGTTCCGGCTCCGATGGCACGCTGCAGTTGGGCGTGACCTTCGAGATCGGCACGGACGTAGACAAGGCGCAAATGCTGGTGCAGAACCGCGTTTCGCAAGCTTTGCCGCGATTGCCCGAAGAAGTACGGGCCTTGGGTGTGGCCACCACCAAGAGCTCACCCGACCTGCTGATGGTGGTGCATCTCGTCTCCGACGAGCGCTACGACCCCACTTACCTGCGTAACCTCGGGTTGCTGCAGGTGCGCGACCGCCTCTTGCGCTTGCCCGGCGTCGGACAGGTGGCCCTGAACGGTGGCGGCGACTACGCCATGCGCATCTGGCTGGACCCGCAGCAGGTAGCCGCCCGCGGCTTGACCGCCGGCGATGTGGTACGCGCCATCCGCGAACAGAACTTGCAGGTGGCCGCCGGTACCGTGGGCGCCCCGCCAGCCGCAGCCGGAACCGCCTTCCAGCTGACCGTCACGGCCGGTGGCCGCTTGAAGACCCCCGAGGAATTCGGCGCCATCGTGGTGAAGGCCAACCCCGAAGGCGGCATCACGCGCCTATCGGATATCGGCCGGGTGGAGCTGGGCGCGGGCTCGTACCTGGTCCGCAGCGGCCTCGACAACCATCCGGCGGTCGCTGTCGCCATCAATCAGGCTCCGGGCGCCAATGCCCTGGCGCTCGCGGCGGCTGTGCGCGCCGAGATGGCCGACATCGCCAAAAACTTCCCCGAAGGGGTGCACTACGAAGTGCCCTACGACCCCACCCAGTTCGTGAAGGAATCCATCGAGGCCGTGGTCCACACGTTGCTCGAAGCGACCCTGCTGGTAGTCATCGTGGTGGTGCTGTTTCTGCAGAGTTGGCGCGCCTCGATCATTCCGCTGCTGGCCGTACCGGTCTCGGTCATCGGCACCATGGGGGCGTTGCTGGCCTTTGGTTTCTCCATCAACACGCTCAGCCTGTTCGGCTTGGTGCTGTCCATCGGCATCGTGGTCGACGATGCCATCGTGGTGGTCGAAAATGTGGAGCGCAATATCGCCGCCGGCTTCTCGCCACGCGAGGCCACGGTGCGCGCCATGGACGAAGTGACCGGGCCCATCATCGCCATCGCGCTCGTCCTGTGTGCGGTCTTCATTCCCATCGCCTTCATCCCGGGGCTCACCGGCCGCTTCTACCAGCAGTTCGCGCTCACCATTGCCGCCTCCACCATCATCTCGGCGTTCAACTCGCTCACCTTGAGCCCGGCGCTGTCCGCAGCTTTGCTGCGCCCGCATGGCGCGCCGCCGGACCGCGTCTCGGCCTGGCTGGAAAAATACTGTGGCGGCTTTTTCGCGCGCTTCAACCGCGGCTTCGCCCGCTCGGGGGAGCGCTACGAGGTAGCGGTGAAAGGCAC
This sequence comes from Candidatus Planktophila lacus, assembly GCA_943331345.2. Lineage (GTDB taxonomy): Bacteria > Pseudomonadota > Gammaproteobacteria > Steroidobacterales > Steroidobacteraceae > CAIOHZ01. The sequence continues at coordinate 9,288 of CALQLF020000022.1, forward strand.
GCTGCCGCGCAAGGGCCGCATGCTGGCCATCTATGGCGTGCTGGTGGTGTTAGGCGCCCTCGTGTTCCGTCAGGTGCCGCCGGGCTTCGTGCCCTCCCTCGATGTCGGCAGCATCATCACCTACGTCCAGATGCCTGACGCGGCCACCATCGACCGCACCGAGAAAGTGGCGCACCGCGTCGGCGACCTGCTGCTCGCGGACCCGAACGTCGAACACGTCATTCAATTCACGGGGCTTTCCGTGAAGGGCTTCGCCCCCAACCCTTCATCGGCCATGATGTTCGTGCGCTTGAAGCCTTACCCGGAACGCACCGGCAAAGAACTGACGGCACAAACCATGGTGCCGCGTCTGCAAAAACTGCTTGCGCCCATCAAGGAAGCCAGGGTCGGCGTCGTGGAGTTCCCGCCGGTACGCGGCCTTGGCCTGCTCGGCGGGGTTTCCATTCAAATCGAAGACCGTGCCGGCCTCGGCTATGACGCCTTGTTTGCCGCCACCCAGACAGCCGTCGCGAAAGCCGCGCAAACTCCAGGGCTTGCCGGTGGCTTCAGTTCTTACAGCGTCAATGTCCCGCAGCTCCGGGTCGAGGTGGACCGTACGCGCGCCAAGGAACAAGGCCTGCAGCTGAACGATGTCTACCAGACGCTCCAGGTTTACCTGGGCTCGCTGTATGTGAACGACCTCAATTTGTTCGGGCGAACCTACCGCGTGATGGTGCAGGCCGATGCGCCCTATCGTTCGCGCGCCGAGGATATCCGTCTGCTGCAAACCCGTAATAACCGCGGGGAAATGGTGCCGCTGGCCAGCGTCATTGACGTCACGCCCTCCAACGGCCCAGACCGCGTTTACCACTACAACGGATTCCTCGCCGCCGACCTCAACGTGGCCGGCTTGCCCGGCGTCGCCAGTGGCGATGCCTTGGCCGCTACCGAGAAAATCTTGCGCGATACCTTGCCGAATGGCCTGACCTACGAGTTCAGCGACCTCACCTTGCAGGAAAAGCTGGCCGGCAACAGTGCGCTGATGGTGTTCCCGCTGTGCGTGGTGCTGGTGTTCCTAGTGCTGGCGGCGCTTTATGAAAGCTGGACCTTGCCGCTGGCCGTGGTACTGATTGTGCCGCTGTGCATACTCGCTGCCCTCACCGGTGTTTGGTTGACGGGCGGCGACAACAATATCTTCACGCAAGTGGCGCTGTTCGTGTTGGTCGGCTTGGCATGCAAGAACGCCATCCTCATCGTCGAGTTCGCCAAGCTGCGGCAAGACCATGGCCTCACGGCCCGCGAGGCCGCGCTCGAAGCCTGTCGCCTGCGCTTGCGCCCCATCCTCATGACCTCCATCGCCTTCATCGCCGGCGTGGTGCCACTGGTATTCGCCACCGGCGCCGGCGCCGAGATGCGCCATGCTATCGGCATCTCGGTCTTCTTCGGCATGCTGGGCGTGACCGCCTTCGGTTTGTTGCTGACGCCGTCGCTGTTCGTGATGGTTCAGGAGGCGACCGCCCGCTGGCAGCATCCACGAGCCAGCGCGCACCCGGAGATTCCGCACGACCCCAGCCACGACGCTGATCCCAGCGCTGGCCAAGATGAGCGGGGGTTGCCATGAAGCCCCAACTCATCACCGCAAGCAGGGCCTTAGGCCATGCCGTGGGCGCAATACTCTGCGCGGGGTTACTGAATGGTTGCGCGACCTTGTGGCCAGCACCGCCGGCCGCTTCGTCGACACCGACCGTTCCCGCGACCTTCGCCACTCACGGCCCAGCAGTGACCAGCGAAGCGCCCTTACCAACGTTCTGGTCGTCGTTTGGCGATCCGGTCCTGCCGGAACTCGTCAGCACCGCTTGGCGACAAAACCGCGACCTCGGCCTGACGCTCGCGCGTCTGCGCGAAGCGCAGGGGCTGCGCCACGAGCAGGCTTTCGATTACCTGCCGACCGTGCGCGCCAGTGCCGGGCGTGCCGCTCAGCAAACAGCGCTGGTGGACGCGCCAACGCTGAGTGCTGCGGCTCGCGAACGCACGGTTTACCAAGCCGGCTTTGACGCGCGTTGGGAACTGGATTTGTTCGGCCGCGTGCGAGGCGCCAATGGAGCGCGCGCTGCCGACCTGCGGGCCGCCCGTGCCGACCTCGATGCGGTACGCGTGTCGCTAGCCGCGGAAGTCGCCAGGCAGTGGTTCGAATTCCATGGAGCCACCGAGCGCTTGGCCGTCGCCAAGCGTAATGCCGCAACGCAGGCCGCCGCCTTGAAGCTCGTCAGCGAACGCCTTGCGGCCGGTCGCGGTTCGGGTTTGGATGTGGCGCGCTCACGCGCACAACTGGCTACGACGCAAGCGGCCGTTCCTGCACTGGAACTGCAAACCGCGCGTGCTCGTTTGCGCTTGGCCGCGCTACTGGGTGAACCACCCGATAGTCCGACGCTCGCCCGTTTGACCGCTGGCGAACCCGTCGCCGCGCAGATGCCGCAATTACTGCCAGCAGGCTCGCCGAACGAATGGCTGCGGCGGCGGCCGGACATCCGCAGTGCCGAGGCCAAGCTCACGGCGGCCACGCGCCGGCGCGGCATCGCGGTAGCCGATTTATTCCCGGTGGTGAGTTTTGGTGGCGTGTTTGCTTGGCGTGCCGGACAGCGCGGCGATGTCGGTACGGCCGACAGCGACAGCTACCAGTGGGGCCCGTCCCTTACCTGGCCGGCACTGGACCTAGGGCGCACTTGGGCGCGCTTGCAGCAAGCCGATGCGCGCGCCGAAGGGGCTGCCCTGCAATACCAGCAGACAGTACTGCTGGCGCTGGAAGACACCGAAGCTGCACTAACCGCCTTCGACCGACTGGGCGTACGCCAACGCTTGCTCGGTGAAGCCGCCATTGCCAGCGGCGATGCCGCGCAGTTGGCCACCTTGCGGTTCGAGGAAGGCTATAGCGACTTCCTCACGGTACTGGATGCGCAGCGGACACAGTGGGAAGCAGAAGACCGCGCGGCTCAAGGTCATACCGAAGCTCTGCAAGCGGCCGTGGCAGCCTACAAGGCGCTGGGCGCAGGCTGGGAAGCCGCCGCCACGACGCCTTTCGCACCGCCGCGCTAAGAACGTGGCCGGTGCCAGACACCGGCCAATACGCCAGCCGTCGCCAGCAGCAACACTGCCCAGTCGCCACCAAGCCACGCGTAAGGCGTCAGGCCGGCGTAAGGCACTATCTCGCCACGCAACACCACAGGCTTGAACTGTGGCGCACGCGCGAGCACCTGCCCCTTGGGCCCGACGATGACGCTGATGCCATTGCTGGTAGCGCGCACCAGATAGCGGCCGGCTTCAATGGCGCGCATACGCGAAATCTGCAAGTGCTGATGCGAAGCACTGGAATCCCCATACCAAGCGTTGTTGGTCACATTCACCAACAGCTTGGCTTGCGTAAGCGGCGCTAACTGGTCACTGCCATAGGCATCTTCGTAGCAGATGGTCGCCGCCAACGGCAGACCCTGCGCCACCGGCACCGGTTGTCCTTCGACACCCGGCTGCAAATCCACGAAGGCGAGGCTCGACAACCGCATCCATTCACGCACTTTGGCGGGCACCGGGAAGTATTCACCGAAAGGCACAAGGTGCCGCTTGAAGTACCACTGTGGTGCGCGCTGCGTATCCAGCACCAGCAGGCCATTGCGGACACTGCCACCTTGCAGGTCGTAGCTGAGCAGGCCCATCAGCAACGCCGAGCCCTGGCTGCTGGCTGCACTCCACTGTTCACGCAGGAATGGTGTGGCTTCTTCCGCCAGTACGGGCAGCGCCGCTTCTGGCCAGACCACCAATGGCGTGCCCCACACTGGCTTGGACAAATCACGGTAAAGCGCCAGCGTCGCATCGCGTTGCGCCGGCGACCACTTGAGGTCTTGTGGCACAGCACCCTGAACAATGGCCACGCCCAGCGGCTTGCCGTCCGGGTGGGTCCAGGGTACTGCCACCAAACAGCCACCGAGGCCGACCACACCGACCAACAGCCCCGCTGGCCAACGCCAATGTTGGCGGTCAGCGCGCACCAAGGCCGCCAAGGCACCGGCACAAACTGCCGTGGCCAAGGTCACCAGATACACGCCGCCCACGGGTGCGTAACCCGCCAACCAAGTATCTACTTGGGTATAACCCAGCGTCAGCCAAGGGAAGCCGGTGAACGCACGACTGCGCGCCCATTCCACCAATACCCAACCACCCGGCAGCACCACGAGCCAACGCAAACGACCGGGATGGGAAAACCAAAGCCGCGTCACATAGCCAAGCAGCGCATACCAAGCGGACATGAGCGCGACGAGCCCAGCCATGAGAAACAAGGCCAGCGCGACTGGCGCGTGTCCGAAACCGTGAATGGCCGTGAAGAGCCAGTAGGTACCGCCACCGAACAAGCCGACACCGAACGCAAAACCAGTACGGGCACCGCCGCCGGGCGTACCTTCATCCAGCAACAAGAACAAGCCGGCCAGCGCCAGCACACCCACCGGGAACCAACCCAGCGGCGGGAACGCCGTCACTTGCAGCAAGCCGAGCAGCAAGGCCGTCAAGGCGGGCCAACGACGGGCCATGGAAAACGTACGTCGCATCCACGCGACTGGAATGTTCGCGGTCACGCGGGTCAGGCCTCGCTCTCTGGCGAAGCAGGGGCTGGTATGGCGTTCTCGGCAGCGCCACGTTCGGCCGGCAACAGCACCTCTTCCGGCGTTACCACGCGCAGCAGCTCGATACGTCGTCGCGCCACACGCAACACCCGGAATTCAATTCCCTCCAGCACGGTCTGGTCGCCACGGCGCGGCACACGTCCAAACGCATGGGCCACATAGCCGCCGATGGTGTCGAATTCATCCTCGGGCACGGCAAGACCAAAAACCTCGTTGAATTCCTCGATGCGCGTGAGGGCATTCACGGTGAAATTGCAAGGCGACTCACGCCGAATCTGCGTGGCTTCCTCGACGTCATACTCGTCATCAATGTCACCGATGATCTGCTCGATGACATCTTCGATGGTAACCAAACCAGCTACGCCACCGTACTCGTCCACCACGATGGCCATGTGGTTGCGGCTGGCGCGAAATTCACGCAGCAGGATATTCAGGCGTTTGCTTTCCGGCACCAGCACGGCCGGTCGCAACAGGCGCAGCATGTCGAAGTTCGTCTCGTTGCCGACATAACGCAGCAGGTCTTTGGCCAACAAGATGCCGACAACCTCATCGCGGTCATCGCCAATCACCGGAAACCGCGAGTGACCGGACTCGACTACCAGTGGAATGATGTCGCGGAGAGGCGCGTCGCGCTCCACCACCACGATGGCTGAACGAGGCACCATGATGTCGCGGACTTGCTGGTCTGCCACCGCCATGACGCCCTCGACCATGGCCGCTGCCTCGGCGTCAATGAGGCCCGTTTCGCCCGCTGCGCGAAGGTCCGCTAGCAGATCCTCGCGGTCGCGTGGTTCTCCCGACACCGCGTGCAGAACGCGCGACAACCAGCCGCCTCGTCCTTCGCGCCGCGGTGTCGGTCTGGGTTCCGGGACGTCGCCATCAGTACTCATGGATCAACCTCGAACTGGAAGGGGAAAGCTGGAATTCATTCTTGCTCGGCCGCATAGGGATCAGGAAAACCCAAGCCGGCGAGGATGCGCCGTTCTAAGCGCTCCATACGGATCGCCTCGGCATCCTGTTCATGATCGTGCCCGAGCAAATGCAACACGCCATGCACCACCATGTGCGCCCAGTGCGCGGCCTGCGTCTTGCCCTGCTCGAAGGCCTCGGCGGCCACTACCGGCGCACAGATGACGAGGTCCCCCAAGGGACGAGGACGAATGATGGGAGGCAATCCCTCCACCGGGAAGGACAACACGTTCGTGGCGTAATTTTTGCCGCGCCAATGCGCGTTCAGTCGGCGCGACTCTCGCTTGCCGACAATGCGGACCGCTAGTTCTGCGTGGCGCCCTTTAACCCCTGCTGCTGCCGCAGCCCAGAGTGCCATGCGCTTTGCGGAGGGAGCCCAGGGCCGCCGGTCGGCAACCACCACTTCCACCTGCAAGTCAGGCACTGCGGGCCGCTGGCGACTTCGCGGGTTCACGGGGCGCGGCCTCCGCCGTCACCGCGCGGCGCGTGCCGTTCATCCCCTATCGCGTCCATGCGGGAGTCCGGATGTTGTTGCCCGCCGGAATCAGAAGATTCGTAGGCCTGAACGATGCGCTGCACCAGAGGGTGGCGCACCACGTCGCGACTGCGGAAGAAAGTGAAGGCCACACCGTTCACGCCCGGCAGGATGTCGATGACATGCCGTAGCCCGGAAGGCCGATTGGACGGCAAGTCAATCTGCGTCACGTCGCCCGTGACCACGGCCTTGGAGCCGAAGCCGATACGCGTGAGGAACATCTTCATCTGTTCGATGGTGGTGTTCTGCGCTTCGTCGAGGATGACGAAGGCATCGTTGAGGGTACGACCACGCATGAAAGCCAGTGGCGCAATCTCGATGACGTTACGCTCGATAAGCTTCGCCACCTTATCGAAGCCGACCATCTCGTAAAGCGCGTCGTACATGGGGCGCAAATACGGATCCACTTTTTGAGTAAGGTCGCCGGGCAAGAAGCCGAGGCGCTCGCCAGCTTCCACAGCCGGGCGCACGAGAACAATACGACGGACGCGGTCCGCCTGCAGTGCCTCTACCGCACAAGCCACGGCCAAGTAAGTCTTGCCCGTGCCCGCAGGACCAATGCCGAAAGTGAGGTCATGCCGACGCACCTGACGCAGATACTGCACCTGGTTGGCACCACGCCCGCGAATCTGGCCGCGGAGCGTCTGCACCTTCACCTCGTCCGTGCCACCGGCACTCGCTTCCACCAACGCCAGATGTACGTCTTCTGGACGCAGCCCGCTGCCCGCGCGCTCATAAAGCACCCGCAGGACATCGCAGCCCATCTCTGCCGCAGCACCAACCACGTTGAACGTATCGCCTTGACGACGAATTTCTAGCCCCAAGCGCTCTTCGACCAAGCGCAAGTTGCCATCGAGCGGGCCGCAGACATGCGCAAGCCGCGCGTTGTCGGCGTTCTCGACGGTGAGGTTCAAAGCCGGCACGGCACTCATGCGGTCACCAGACGGCCGCGCAGACTGTTGCGCATAACTTCCGTGATGACCACATCGGCAAACTGTCCAATCAATGACGCAGGCGCCTGAAAGTTCACCCAGCGCATGTTTTCCGTGCGTCCTGCGAGCATGTCCTCGCCCTTCTTGGCTGGGCGCTCTACCAGCACGCGTTGCGTGGTGCCTACCATCGCCAACGAGATGTTATGGGCGTTTTCGTTAAGTAGCGCCTGCAAGCGCGTCAGACGCTCGTGCTTCACTTCAGCCGGCACATCATCTTCCAGCGAAGCCGCAGGCGTACCTGGCCGACGGCTGTAGATGAAGCTGAAGCTCTGGTCGATACCGACATCGCGCACCAGTTGCAGAGTGGCTTCGAAATCGCGTTCCGTCTCGCCGGGAAAACCAACGATGAAGTCGGAGCTGAGACAGATATCCGGCCGTGCAGCGCGGAGCTTGCGCACCTTCGCCTTGAACTCCAGCGCCGTATAGCCGCGCTTCATGGCGGAGAGAATACGGTCCGACCCGGACTGCACGGGCAAGTGCAGGAAGTTGGCCAACTGCGGAATGCGCGCGTAGGCCTCGGCCAGACGGTCGGTAAACTCCAGTGGATGCGAAGTAGTAAAGCGTACGCGTCCGACGCCCGGCAGGGCGGCCACCGCTTCAATGAGTAGTGCCAAGTCGGCTTCGCCGCCGTCTTCATCCATTTCGCCGCGGTAAGCGTTCACGTTCTGACCGAGCAAGTAAATTTCGCGCACGCCCTGCGCAGCAAGCCCGCGCACTTCCGTCATCACCTTCTCGAAGGGGCGACTGACTTCTTCGCCACGCGTGTAAGGCACCACGCAGAAACTGCAGTACTTGCTGCAACCTTCCATGATGGAGACATAAGCCGTCGCGCCTTCCGCGCGCGGCGGAGGCAAGGCGTCGAACTTCTCAATCTCGGGAAAAGAGATGTCCACCTGCGGACGGGCCGAGCGGCGACGCTCGGCAATGAGTTCCGGCAAGCGGTGCAGGGTTTGCGGGCCGAACACCACATCTACGAACGGCGCACGCCGCAGGATGCCCTCGCCTTCCTGGCTGGCCACACAGCCACCAACACCAATCACGAGCGACGGTTTGCGTAACTTCAGTTCGCGCCAGACGCCCAGATGGGAGAACACCTTCTCCTGCGCCTTCTCGCGCACCGAACAAGTATTCAGTAACACCACGTCGGCCAGTTCCGGGTCGTCCGTGGGCTCCAGACCGGAGGATTCACGCAGGACGTCCACCATGCGAGCGGAGTCGTACTCGTTCATCTGGCAACCGAAGGTCTGGACGTAGACGTGGCCGGGCATGAGAGTGTCAGCAACAAGAAGGAGGGCTAGTATAGCCGCACCATGCTTGCAGCCTTGTTACTAGCGGTTTTAGCCGCCTTGCCACTCGCCGCTACCGCCGCGGACACCCCGCCGACCACCAGCCCGTGGCCCGACGCCACTCCAGCGGCGGAAGCCGTAGAGGACCTTGGCGAGGTGGAAGTGACCGGCGAGCAGCCCGGGCCGGCGCTCTGGAAGGTGACGCTGCCCGCCAGCGCCACCGGCCCGGCCGAACCGCACGTCTTGTGGATTCTGGGCACCCTGCGACCCCTGCCGCGCAAAATGGAATGGCGCCCCACCGCGGTGGAACGCGCGCTGACCGGCGCCGAGGTATTCATTCCCTATCAACCGGACATCGATGTGAAAGCTGGCCCGTTTGCACTGGTGGGCTTGTTCTTCTCGGCCCGCAGCGCCATGAAAGACCCGGACGGCCAACCCCTGCGCGAGACCTTGCCCGCACCGCTTTACGCCCGCTTCACGGCGCTGAAGGCGCGCTATGCACCGCGCGCCGGCAGCCTCGAAAAACGACGCCCAGCCATCGCGGCGATGGAGCTATACGGTGAAGCGCTAGACGCCATGAAGTTGTCGCAACGCTTGGACGTGGAGGCCCTGGTGGCCAGGCAGGCCCGTAAACGCGGCGTGAAGGTGCGGCCGGTGAAGCTGGAGATGACCGACCCGAAAGGGGTGCTGGCGGAACTGACTGCTATACCGCGAGCCGCCGAACTGGCCTGCGTGGAGGCCACGCTGGTGCGCATGGAAACCGACCTAGGGCCGATGCGCGCCCGAGCAGAGGCCTGGGCACAAGGCGACCTGACGGCGCTGGCACGCCTACCCTTCCCGGCGCAGGACGCCACCTGTGGCGATGCCGTGGCTACCTCACCGCGCCTCAAGGCCTTGCTGATGCAGGCGCGCGCTGGGTGGCTGGAGGCAGTGAGCGGCATCCTGCGAGAACACCGGGTGAGCGTGGCTACCGCACCGGTACAGTCTTTACTGCGACCAGGTGGCATTGCCGACCAACTGGCCAGCCGGGGGTTTCTCGTCGAGGCCCCCACGACTGACTGATGAGCCAACCGGTTAGCCGGCCCATCGCCGCTTGGCGGCAGGCTCAGAACGGGATGTCGTCGTCCAGGTCCGGCGCGGAAGAGCCGCCGCGGCCGCTACCTGACGGAGCGGACTGGCCGTAGTCGTCATCGTAACCGCCGCTGCTGGCACCACCGCCCGCACCAGCACCAGCACCACCACTGGCACGACGCGGGGCACCGCCTTCACCGCCCCCCATGCCACCGCCGGCACCCTTGGTGTCCAGCATCTGCAGTTCGTTGGCGGTAATTTCCGTGGTGTAGCGGTCCTGCCCGGCCTTGTCCTGCCACTTGCGGGTACGCAGGCGGCCTTCGATGTACACCTTGGAACCCTTGCGCAGATAGTCCTTGGCGATCTCGGCGAGGCGGTCGAACATGACGACCGAGTGCCATTCGGTCTGTTCTTTCATCTCACCGGTCTGCTTGTCACGCCAGGTTTCGCTGGTAGCGATGCGCAGGTTGGTAACGGCCTTGCCGCTAGGCATAGCCCGGCTTTCCGGGTCCTGGCCGAGGTTGCCGATGAGAATGACTTTGTTGACGCCGCGAGATGCCATGAGAAGAACTCCTTGAGTCTGTTGGGCGCATTGTAGACGCGCAACGGCCACTCGTGCCGGCGCATATACGCTGCGTTTGCAGCAATTGTCGCCGCCCCGCGGCCGGGGCCACCCCTAAGGGCGATTCAAGCCGGTTTTTTCGGCCGGAAGGCCAGCAACCACGCCAACGCCAGCAGGCACAAGCCAGCAAACAAGCCCGGCAGACCCAGACGGGTACCCGACAGCACCCCGCCCAGCGTACCCCCGGCAAACGCGCCGAGGAATTGACTGGTAGCAAAAACGCCCATGGCCTGCCCACGCCGCGCCGGGCCGGCGGCCTGCGACAACCGTGCCGGCAAACGGGCCTCGAGGAAATTGAAAGCCATGAAGAACAATGTCAGTCCAGCACCCAAGGTCCAAACCGTACTGTGGAACAGGGCGATGCCGCCCTGCGCAAATACCAGCAAGGCGATGCCGTAGCGCATCACTCCGTCAGGGTGCCTGGCGCGTTCGGCCCACAACACCAACCCACCGGTTCCGAGCAGCGACACCAGGAATACCGGCAGATAAACCTGCCAGTGGCTAGCCTGGGGCAAGGCCAGCAGATCGCGCAGGGCCAAAGGAACGCCGACGAAAGTCGCGGTAAGGATGGCGTGCAAACAGAACATGCTCAGGTGCCATGGCCAAAGTGGCTCGCCCGTTTCTTCTGCCACACCCGCTTGCCGCGGCGTCTGAACCGGGCGCGGCACCAGAAAATGCAGCACCAGCAACCCGACGACGGCAAGCACCGCCATTCCCCAGAACAGCCCCGGCACCCCCACGTGGGCGACCAAGATCGGCGCCCCGAGCAGGGAAACGATGAAGCACAAGCCGATGGAAATGCCGATGAAGGCCATCGCGCGGGTGCGCACTTCGGTGCGGGTCAGGTCCGCCAACAGAGCTGTGATGGGCCCGGAAACGGCACCAGCGCCCTGAATGGCCCGACCGGCAATAACCCACCACAGCGGATGCGGGGAATGCGGGGCCAGCGCACCGACTACCGAACCGAGCGCAAAGAGGCCGAGCCCCAAGGCAATGACCGGATGTCGGCCGATGCGGTCTGACCAATGCCCCACGGGAATCTGCAGAATGGCTTGCGTGAGCCCGTATGCCCCTAGCGCCAAGCCAATCCCGAGCGGCGTCGCTCCCGGCAGTCCGGACGCGTACAGCGCCATCACCGGCAGCACCCCGAACAAGGCCAGCATCCGCGTCGCGTAAATGGCCCCCAGCGCCAGAACGGCGCGTCGTTCGGCAGGCAAGAGGCTGACGGCGGTACTGGACATGGCGGCCTGCAATCAACGGGTTTGCGGCAGTAGCCGCGGCGGCGGTATCTTAGCGGATTCGCCCACGAGCACCCGCCTCATGCATACCCTGCGCATTCGCGGCGCCCGCACCCACAACCTGCGGAACGTCGACCTCACCCTCCCCCGCGACAAGATCATCGTGTTCACCGGCTTGTCCGGTTCGGGCAAGAGTTCGTTGGCCTTCGACACCCTCTACGCGGAAGGCCAGCGCCGTTACGTGGAAAGCCTTTCGGCCTATGCGCGCCAATTCCTCTCGATGATGGAAAAGCCGGACGTCGACAGCATCGAAGGCTTGTCACCCGCTATCTCCATCGAGCAGAAGAGCACCAGCCACAACCCGCGTTCTACCGTGGGCACGGTCACCGAAATCCACGACTACCTGCGCCTGCTGTTCGCGCGCGCAGGCACCCCGCGCTGCCCGGACCACCACGTCGACCTCGCCGCACAAACGGTCAGCCAGATGGTGGACCAGGTGCTGGCGCTACCCGAAGGCACCGCCCTGCTGCTCTTGGCCCCGGTGGTGAAAGAGCGCAAGGGCGAACACCGCGACATCTTGGAAGACCTGCGCAGCCGCGGCTTCGTGCGCGCGCGTATCGACGGCAAGGTGGCGGAACTGGAAGAGCCACCGAAGCTGGACCTGCGCCGCAAGCATTCCATCGACGCGGTAGTGGACCGCTTCAAGGTCCGCAGCGACTTGGCGCAGCGCCTGGCGGAATCCTTCGAGACTGCGTTGAAACTCGGCGAAGGCGTGGCCCGTATCGCCTGGATGGATGATAGCCAGCCAGAACTCACCTTCTCGGACAAGTTCGCCTGCGCCGAGTGCGGCTACTCGCTGCAGGAGCTTGAGCCGCGCTTGTTCTCGTTCAACAACCCCAGTGGCGCCTGCGCCAACTGCGATGGTCTAGGCGTCAAGCAGTTCTTCGACCCGGTACGCCTCATCGTCAATCCATCGCTGTCGCTGGCGGGGGGTGCCGTGCGCGGCTGGGACCGTCGCAACGCGTACTACTTCCAGTTGGTGCAAAGCCTCGCCCGGCATTTCAAGTTCGATGTAGAGACCGCTTGGCGCGAACTAGCCGCCAAGGACCAGCAGATACTGCTCTACGGCAGCGGCGAGGAAAGCATCGAGTTCCGTTACTTCGACGGTCGCGGTGGCACCCAGCGTCGGCGCCATCCGTTTGAAGGCATCCTCCCGAATCTGGAGCGGCGCTACAAGGAAACCGAGTCGCAGACCGTCCGCGAGGAGCTTTCCAAGTACATCGGCAGCAAGCCCTGCCCCGAATGCAACGGCACCCGCCTGAACCGCGCGGCGCGCCACGTGTTCGTGGCGGACAAAGCCCTGCCAGACATCTCGCGCCTGGCCGTAGGCAAAGCGCTGAAGTTCTTCCGCGAACTGCATCTGGATGGCTGGCGTGGCGAGATTGCCGCCAAGGTAGTGAAGGAAGTCGGCGACCGGCTTGGCTTCCTCGTGGACGTGGGCCTCGACTATCTCTCGCTCGACCGCAGTGCGGAAACCCTGTCCGGTGGCGAGGCGCAGCGCATCCGTCTTGCCTCGCAGGTGGGCAGTGGCCTCGTGGGAGTGCTCTACATCCTCGATGAACCCAGCATCGGCCTGCATCAACGCGACAATCAACGTCTGCTCGATACCCTCACGCGTCTGAAGAATCTCGGCAACACCGTCATCATGGTGGAGCACGACGAAGACGCCATCCGCCAGAGCGACTACGTGGTGGACCTGGGGCCCGGCGCCGGCGTCCATGGCGGGCGCATCGTCGCTGAAGGTACGCCCGCGGAAGTGGCCGCCCACCCGGATTCGCTCACCGGCCAATATCTCTCCGGCCGCCTTGCCATCGAGGTCCCCAAGCGCCGCCGTGCTCGCGACCCCAAGCGACAAATCAAAGTAGTGAATGCCACCGGCAACAACTTGAAAGGCGTTACCACGTCTTTCCCCATCGGCATCATGACCTGCGTTACCGGTGTATCGGGCAGTGGCAAGAGCACGCTGGTGAACGACACCCTGCTGCGTCAGGTGTCCGTGAAACTAAACGAGAGCACCGCGGACCCCGCGCCTTGCGACCGCGTCGAAGGCCTCGAGCATATCGACCGTGTCATCGACATCGACCAGTCACCCATCGGCCGCACACCGCGCTCGAACCCCGCCACCTACACCGGTCTGTTCACGCCCATTCGAGAAATGTTTTCGGGCGTTCCCGAGGCGCGCGCGCGGGGTTACGAACCGGGCCGCTTCAGCTTCAACGTCAAGGGCGGGCGCTGCGAAGCCTGCCAAGGCGACGGCGTGTTGCAGGTGGAAATGCACTTCCTGCCGGACGTCTATGTGCCTTGCGACATCTGTCAGGGTCGCCGCTACAACCGCGAGACGCTCGAGGTGCGGTACAAGGGCAAGAATATCCACGAAGTCCTGGAGATGACTATTGAGGACGCGGCGCAGTTCTTCAGCGCCGTCCCGGCCGTGGCCAGCAAATTACAGACTTTGCTCGACGTCGGCCTCTCCTACGTTCGTCTGGGCCAAAACGCCACCACGCTCTCCGGTGGCGAAGCACAGCGCGTGAAGCTGTCCAAGGAACTGTCGAAGCGTTCCACCGGTAGAACGCTCTACGTGCTCGACGAGCCGACCACTGGCCTGCACTTCCATGACATCGCGCAACTGCTGAAAGTACTGCACCGTCTACGCGACGAGGGCAACACTGTGGTCGTCATCGAGCACAACCTCGATGTCATCAAGACCGCGGACTGGATTATCGATCTAGGCCCGGAAGGCGGCGAAGGTGGTGGACGTATCCTGGTGGAAGGCACGCCCGAGACCGTGGGCGCGCACGCCGGCTCCTACACCGGCCACTACCTGCAGCCCCTGTTAGAGCGCGGGGCCTAGCCCTCAGGCCCCGGGGGCTCCGGCTGGACGGACCGGCGTGCGGAAGGCATGCCGGACGTCACCATCCACCAGCCGCTCCGTGTAAACGCCGCCAGTAAAACTGCTGATGACGCGACGCCAGAACACGACCGCGGGCGTGTTGCGCTGTGCTTCGGAAACCCGCCAATCACCGCCGAAACGGCGAAAGATGAGGCCGGCGGCTTCCGCGCCTACTCCCCGACGCCGGTGCGGCGTGCGGATGAAAAACTCAGCCATTTCATGCACTAACGGCTGGGCGGCGGCAGGCGACTGGAGCGGGCGGGCCACCAGCGCAAAGCCAGCCGGCTGGCCGGCACTGAGAATGAGCAAAGGATGGGTGCGGTCATCGCGGAACCAGCGCAGCAGCCATTCAGGCTGGCGGTTACCGTGTTCGCCATCTACCGGGAAAGGGGCCGCAGAACCACTCACACGCAGAGCGAGTTCGTTCACGTACTCAGGGTAGTGACCGGCAATCCAGGCCCTGTCCTCAGCGGACGGGCGGGCATCGCGCAACGTCACGGTCACGGCGGAATCCTTCGATGCGGAGTCCAGAAATGAAAAAGGCCGAGCAAGTTGCCTTGCCCGGCCTTCGGCAATCAACGCACGAGGCGTTGATTACTGCTTCGGCGCCTCGGCCGGAGCAGCAGCCGGTGCGGCAGCGGCGTCAGCCGGTGCAGCAGCGGCATCAGCCGGAGCAGCAGCGGCGTCAGCCGGTGCAGCAGCAGGAGCCTCGGCAGCCGCAGCGGCCGGAGCCTCAGCAGCAGGAGCCTCTTCCTTCGCGCCGCAAGCGGCGAGAACCAGCGCAAGCGCAGCAGCGCTCAGAGCGATCTTCGCGTTCATCGATATACCCCAAAACGTTTCAGGTGTAGGAAAGATCTTTTTCTGTGCAGTAGGGCTCTTGTTGGAACGCCAGCCTTCCTGTACGAGGTCAGATTGTAGAGACTTTTTTACGGATAGCAAACGGAATCAACGTTCAGAACGTGTTTTTTATGTAATAAGCCCGTCGGCGCGGTATTGTTTGCATATCATTCTTGCCGGACCGAGGTCGCGGGGTAGCCGGAAGCGGGTTACCGCAGCCCGGTCCCCTCCGGAGTTGCCCGTGCCGAACCAGTCTCCCTACAACGCCGTCGACCTCGACACCCTGTTTCCGGCCCATCTGGCGGCCCTCCAGACCAGTACGGCTCAGGCGCTCGCAGCCTGCGGATTGGATTCGCTCGTCGTCGGCGCAGGCGCCCTGCATTTCCAGTTCCTGGACGACCAGCCTTACTCATTCAAATCCAATCCGCTGTTCCGGCAGTGGGCACCGGTACTCGACGCCCCCAATTCCTTCGTCTGCTTCACTCCGGGCGAAAAACCGCGCCTGATTTTCATGCAGCCAGAGGATTACTGGCACAAACCCCCCGCCTTGCCGACCGGTGCTTGGCTGGACCACTTTGAAGTCAGGGTCACCCGTGCCGCCGCGGAAGCGCGGCACCACCTGCCGAGCCAAGGCCGCACTGGCTACCTTGGCGAAATCCATGCCGGACTGGAGCAATGGGGGATGGATCTCAACCCGGAGCCGTTGCGAAACCGTATGCACTACGGTCGGCTGGCCAAGACGCCTTACGAAATTGCTTGCATACGCGTCGCGAACCACAAGGGCGCGCTGGCCCATCGGGCGGCCGTCGCAGCGTTCCGTGCCGGCCAAAGCGAGTACGCCATCCATTTGGCGTATCTGGCCGCCACGGGACACCGCGAAGAGGAACTGCCCTACCCGAACATCATCGCGCTGAATGAAGGCGGCGCCATCCTGCATTACACGGACTTGTCCACGAACCTACCGCCCGCGCATCTGTCCTTGCTGATCGACGCAGGCGCGCAGTGCCGGGGTTACGCCAGTGACATCACCCGCACCACGGCCGCGGCGGCCGGCGAATTTGCGGACTTGGTGATGGCGATGGACGAACTGGAACTGGCGCTGTGCGCGCAGGTGGTTCCCGGCAAGCATTACCCGGAAATACACTTGGACGCCCACCTGCGCGTGGCACGACTGCTCAGCGATGCTGGCATCATCCGTGGCACGCCGGAGTCCGCGGTTGCCACCGGACTTTCCAGCGTGTTTTACCCGCACGGCATCGGGCACCCATTGGGCCTGCAAGTACACGACGTTGGCGGCTTCCAGGCAGCGCCCGAAGGCGGAACACTGGAGCGGCCGCCGGGCCACCCTTACCTCCGCCTGACGCGAACCCTGACCGAGGGGTCCGTGGTTACCATCGAGCCGGGTATCTACTTCATCGACTTGCTGCTGAAGACCGCGCAGGCCGACGGCCGCGGCCGCGACATCGTCTGGGAGCGCGTGGAAGCGCTCCGCCCTTACGGTGGCGTGCGAATCGAGGACAACGTCGTGGCGACCGCCCAAGGCGCCGTGAATCTCACGCGCGAGGCGTTCGCCGCGATCCACTGAATAGGGGCGTGAAGCGGTGGCCGTTCAAGCCGCCGCCCCCGTTCAGCGCTGGCGCAACAAGTCGCGTATTTCGGTGAGCAACTGCTCTTCGCGCGAGGGCGCAGGCGGTGCGGCCGGCGCGGCGGGCGCGGCGGGCGCGGCGGGCGGTGCCACCAGCCGGTTGATCGCTTTTACGGCCAGGAAGATGACTAGCGCTACCAGCAGGAAGTCGACGACGGACTGCAGGAACACCCCGTACTTCAACAACACCGGGGCCCCTTTGGCGTCGAGCCCTAAGGTGAGCGCCAATTCACTGAAATTCTGACCACTGGTGACCATGCCCAGAGCCGGCATGACGATAGCGTCCACCAACGCCGAAACGATCTTGCCGAAAGCGGCACCGATGACGACACCGACCGCCAAGTCGATGACATTGCCACGCATGGCGAAAGCCTTGAATTCGTCTACGAAACGCATGAGAAGCCCCCCCTTAAAGGCGCCGGTCGGAGGTCATTTCCGACTGCGGCACGGCAGAGCATCCTCCCTTAAGGGCCGGTCGTGCAACCCCGAAGGGTAATAGCACCAACGCAAAAAGGCCGGCAGAGCCGGCCTTTTTCGCGAGAGGCAACGTCCATGACGCTACCCGCCGCCGTGCCGACTGGCACCCCCAAAGGGCGCCATCGACACTGCTTACCGCCAGTATCAGGCGGCAGCGCGCTTGCGCTTCGGAGCGGCAGCTTCGCCCTCGGCCTTCGGCTTGCGAGCGCGAGCCTTCTTGGCGGGAGCCTCGGGAGCAGCCTCAACGGCCTTCGCGGCTTCCGTCAACTGCATGAGCGCCATGGGAGCAGCGTCGCCCGAACGATCTTCGAGGCGTAGGATACGAGTGTACCCGCCCTGACGATCCTTGAAACGGGGACCCAAGTCTTCGAACAGCTTGGTAACGAGCTCGGCATCGCGCAGCTTGGCGAACGCACGGCGGCGTGCCGCCTCGCTATCAACCTTGCCGCTGTTGATGATGGGCTCGACCACGCGACGCAGTTCCTTGGCCTTCGCCACGGTCGTGCGGATGGTCTCGAAACGCAGCAGTGCGATGCACAGGTTGCGCATCAGCGCGTGGCGGTGGGAGCTGTTACGAGACAGCTGACGACCGGAGAGTTGGTGACGCATGGTACTTAGGTTCCGTTGGTCGCCCGCCCTGCCACCCCTAGGGGCGGCGCGAACGGGCCATGTTTACTGGGAGGCTACTCTCAGAGCGCCTTGAACTCGTCGTCGCGACGCAGCTGGGCCGGCGGCCAGCCTTCGAGACGCATGCCGAGGGTCAACCCACGGCTTTCGAGGACTTCCTTGATCTCGGTAAGCGACTTCTTGCCGAGGTTCGGCGTACGCAGCAGTTCGACCTCGGTGCGCTGCACCAGGTCGCCGATGTAATGGATGTTCTCGGCCTTCAGGCAGTTAGCCGAACGCACGGTGAGTTCCAATTCGTCGACCGGACGCAGCAGCACCGGGTCGATGTGGGGAGCGCTGGAAGACGAGCCCGAGCCATCGCCAGCGGACGAACCACTGTCGAAGTCTGCGAACACCGCCAACTGGTCCTTGAGAATGGAACCGGCGCGACGGATAGCATCCTCGGCGTCGATGGTGCCGTTCGTCTCGATGGTGACCACCAGGCTATCGAGGTCCGTACGCTGACCAACGCGCGTGGCGTCGACCGAGTACGTGACACGACGCATCGGGCTGAACGAAGCGTCGAGACGCAGGCTGCCGATGGGGCGAGTCTGTTCCTCGAAAACCGGTGCCGTTGCCGGACGGTAACCGCGGCCGCGCTCGATCTTCAGCGTCATGCTGAGTTCGGTCGGCTTGGTCAGCGTGGCGATGACGAGGTCCTTGTTGACCACTTCAACCGTATGGTCGTGCTCAATGTCGCCAGCGGTGACCGGGCCAGGGCCCTTCTTCCGCAGACGGACTTCGGCGCTGTCACGGTCGTGCAGCTTCAAAGCTACCTGCTTGAGGTTCAGCAGGAGTTCGACCACGTCCTCATGGACGCCGTCGATTGAGGTGTACTCGTGCAGCACACCATCGATGTGTGCCTCGGTGATGGCAGCACCGGGCATCGACGAGAGCAGCACGCGGCGCAGAGCTGCGCCAAGTGTGTGGCCAAAACCACGCTCGAGGGGGCCGATGGTGGCCTTGGCCTCGTTCGGGGCGGTGAGTTCCAGCTTCAGGCCGGCCCTCTGAAAATCGCTGACGGATCCATGCATGGGGTCTGTCCCTTTATATTCGACGTATCAGTCGTGAAACCGGTCGCTCGTGCAGCCGCTCGATTACTTCGAGTACAACTCGACGACCAGGTTCTCGTTGATGTCCGGCAGGATCTCGTTGCGCTCAGGCACGCTCTTCAGCAAGCCGGAAAGCTTCTTCTCGTCGACCTCCACCCAGTCGGGGCGGCCAACCTGAGCCGAAATCTGCAGGGCGCTCTGAATGCGAACCTGTGCCTTCGACTTCTCACGGATCTCTACCGTGTCACCAGCGCTGCACTGGTAGCTCGGCACATTGACGGGCTTGCCATTCACCAGCACGCCCTTGTGGCTCACCAACTGGCGGGCCTCGGCGCGGGTGGAAGCGAAACCCATGCGGTACACCACGTTGTCGAGACGACGCTCCAGGAACTGGAGGAGGTTCTCGCCGGTGGCGCCCGGACGACCGGCCGCCTTGTGGTAGTAGTTGCGGAACTGGGTTTCCAGCACGCCGTACATGCGGCGCAGCTTCTGCTTTTCGCGGAGCTGCAAACCGTAGTCTGACGTGCGCTGGCGGCGCTCACCCTTGATGCCGCCCGGCGGCACTTCGAGTTTGCACTTGGACTCGAGCGACTTGACGCCGCTCTTGAGAAAGAGGTCTGTACCCTCGCGACGCGAGAGCTTGCACTTGGGGCCGAGATAACGAGCCATCGTGATATTCCTTAGACGCGCCGCTTCTTGGACGGGCGGCAGCCGTTGTGCGGGATGGGGGTGACGTCGCTGATGGACGTGACCTTGAGGCCGGCAGCGTTGAGCGCACGCACGGCAGACTCGCGGCCAGGGCCGGGGCCCTTCACGCGCACTTCAACGGTACGCAGACCGTATTCCTGCGAGGCAACACCAGCCTTCTCGGCCGCGACCTGAGCCGCGAACGGGGTGCTCTTGCGCGAACCACGGAAGCCGCAGCCGCCAGAGGTCGCCCACGACAGGGTATTGCCCTGACGGTCGGTGATGGTGATGACGGTGTTGTTGAACGACGCATGCACGTGGGCGATGCCGTCCGACACTTGCCGACGTACCTTCTTGCGCTGGGGCTTGTTGCCCTGCTTCTGCTCAGCCATTGCCTAACCCTTCCTATTGCCGCGTCGGTTACTTGCCGACTTGGCTGTTGAGCTTGACGGCCTGCTTGCGCGGGCCCTTGCGCGAACGCGCATTGGTGCGCGTGCGCTGACCGCGGAGCGGCAGGCCACGGCGGTGACGCATGCCACGGTAGCAACCGAGGTCCATGAGGCGCTTGATGTTCATGGAAACCTCACGACGGAGGTCACCTTCGACGGTCAGCTTTGCCACCTGTGCGCGGAGCGCACCGACTTCGGCCTCAGTGAGGTCCTTGGTCTTGGTGGTAGACGCCACACCGGCGGCCGCGCAAATGTTCCGAGACGTCGGACGGCCAATGCCGAAGACGTGCGTCAGACCAATTACGATGTGCTTATTCATCGGGATATTAACCCCGGCGATGCGTGCCATGTCTGCTCCGGATGCCTAGTGCCGCGGGAAAAGCGCGGCAGTATACTAAAAAATACCTACAACTTCAATGCGTTGGCTGCAATCAACCCTGGCGCTGCTTGTGGCGAGCGTCGGAGCAGATGATGTAGACGATGCCGCGACGGCGGACCACCTTGCAGTTTTTGCAGATCTTCTTGACTGATGGACGGACTTTCACGGGTGTCTCCTGGAAAACGGTGCCGCGTCAGCGGTTCAGGCCAGCAGGGCGCGAGTTGCCTCGCAGGCTGGCCTTCTTCATAAGGCCCTCGTACTGGTGGGACATCAGGTGCGCCTGTAGCTGCGCCATGAAGTCCATAACCACCACCACGATGATTAGCAACGACGTACCACCGAAGTAGAACGGGACGTTACCGAAGGAAATAAGCAATTCCGGCAAGAGGCAGACGCCGACGATGTACAGCGCACCCCACAGCGTCAGCCGGGTGAGTACTTTGTCGATGTACTCGCCGGTGTGCTGGCCAGGACGGATACCCGGGATGAAGGCACCAGCCTTCTTCAGGTTGTCCGCAGTTTCACGGGCATTGAATACCAAGCCCGTGTAGAAAAAGCAGAAGAAGAGGATGAGGGCTGCGTACAGAAGCATGTGCAGCGGTTGGCCATAGCCGAGCGCTGACGCCACGTTCTGCAGAACGCGCGCGTGCCAGCTGTCGCCGGTACCCGCGAAACTTGCGAGGGTGGCGGGGAACAGCAACAGCGAGGACGCGAAGATGGGGGGAATGACGCCCGACATGTTCATCTTGAACGGCAAGTGCGTTGCCTGGCCCTGCATGACGCGGCGACCGACCATGCGCTTGGCGTAGTTCACGGCGATGCGGCGCTGGCCACGCTCAACGAACACCACAAAAAAGGTAACGGCGGCAACCATGACCAGCAGCAGGATGGCAAAAGCACCATTCATTTCGCCGCTGCTCACTTGCTCAAAGGTGCTGCCCAGAGCGGTCGGCAGGCCCGCCACGATACCCGCAAGGATAATCATGGAGATGCCGTTACCAATGCCACGCTCGGTGATCTGCTCACCTAGCCACATCAAGAACAGAGTGCCGGTGACGAGCGTTACGGTCGCCACGAACAAAAATTGGAAGCCGGGATTCAGGACGAGCCCTTGGTTCTGGAACGCCCAAGACGCGCCAAATGCCTGGAAGGTAGCCAAGGCAACCGTCGAATAACGGGTAATCTCGGTCAACTTGCGACGACCAGACTCGCCTTCCTTGCGCCACTCCTGCCAAGGCGGATACACCACAGCCACCATCTGAATGATGATGGAGGCGGAGATATACGGCATGACGCCCAAGGCAAACAGCGACAAACGCGACAGCGCACCGCCCGAGAACATGTTGAACAGGCCCAGAATGGTGCCCGACTGTTCCTGGAAGAAACGCGCCAACGCCACCGGATCGATGCCCGGCGTCGGGATGAAACTCCCGATGCGGAAAACGACCAGGCCGCCCAGCAAGAACAACACGCGCTGACGGACTTCCGTCAAGCGTGCTGCATCACCAAGCGTTGCTGCGGCATTTGCCACGGGCTGTTATTCCTGTTCCGTACGGTTGTTTATTCGACGCGGCCGCCGGCCGCCTCGATGGCAGCGCGGGCACCCTTCGTCGCCAAGATGCCCTTGAGCACCACGGCCGTGCTGATGGCGCCCGACAGCACCACCTTGCAACGCTCGACGGTGTCCGGCACGAGGCTGGCGGCGATGAGCGCTGCCAAGTCCACTTCGGCCAGACCGAGCTTCGCGATTTCAGTGAGGGTCACTTCACCGCGGGTTGCCTTCATGGCCGAGCGGAAGCCCGTCTTCGGGAGACGGCGCTGCAACGGCATCTGGCCGCCTTCGAAGCCAACCTTGTGGTAGCCACCCTTGCGGGCGCGCTGACCCTTGTGGCCGCGGCCGCAGGTCTTGCCCTGGCCAGCGGAAGCGCCACGACCAACGCGGAGCTTGGTCTTCTTGCTGCCCGGTGCGGGCGACATATCATTGAGCTTCATGGTACGTATTCCTGTGGCTTGGGTTTCAAGCCGGCTCGACGGCGAGCAGGTGCTCGGCGGTCTTCACCATGCCGCGGTTGGCGGGGGTATCGATGACCACGCGGCTGTGGCCGATACGGCGCAGGCCGAGGCCATGGACCGACTGACGAATGTTCGCCAACTGGCCATGCACACTGCGCTTCAGGGTGACCTTGATCATGGGGGTGCTCATGTTCGCTACTCCTCGTCCTCGTTGGGACCTGCCTGACGGCAGGTCTTAACCGAGGATGTCCTCGACAGACTTGCCACGCTTCGCAGCAATCTCGCCCGGCGACTGGACACGCTGGAGCGCATCGAAAGTGGCACGAACGACGTTGATGGCGTTACGCGAACCGTAGCTCTTGGCGAGCACGTTGCGAACACCGGCGCATTCGAACACGGCACGCATGCCGCCGCCCGCGATGACGCCCGTACCGCCCGAAGCCGGCTGCATGTACACGCGCGTGGTGCCATGACGGCCCTTCACGGCGTAATGCAAGCTGTCCTCGCGCAACGGCACGTTGACCATGTTCTTCCGCGCGGCCTGCATCGCCTTCGCGATGGCCGTAGGAACTTCACGGGCCTTGCCGTAGCCGAAGCCGACGCGACCCGCGCCGTCGCCAACCACGGTGAGTGCGGTGAAGCTGAACTGACGACCGCCCTTGACGGTCTTCGAGGTGCGGTTCACGGCAACCAGCTTCTCGATCATGTCGTCAGCTGGTGCAGCCTTTTCAACCCTAGCCATGTTCAATCCTTTTGCGTCACGAGGACGGGGACTGACCCCGCCCGGTCGTTACCGGAATCTCTTAGAACTCAAGACCCGCTTCACGGGCGGCATCAGCCAGCGCCTTGATGCGGCCGTGATACAGGAAGCCCGAGCGGTCGAAGGCGACCTGGCTGACGCCAGCGGCCTTGGCACGTTCGGCGATAGCCTTACCCACTGCAGCAGCAGCGGCAACATTGCCCGTACCCTCGAGGTCCTTGGCGATGTCGCCCTGAACCGTGGAGGCCGTAGCAAGCACCTTGCCGCCTTCGGCCGCGATGACCTGAGCGTAGATGTGCCGCGGAGTACGGTGAACAGTGAGGCGGGCGACCTCCAACTCCTTGATCTTGGAGCGGGTACGAACCGCGCGGCGGAGCCGAATGCCCTTTTTGTCGATAATTTTCTTCATGGCTTACTTCTTCTTGGCTTCCTTGAGCTCGATGCGCTCGCCCGAGTAGCGCACGCCCTTGCCCTTATAGGGCTCCGGAGAGCGGTACGCACGAATCTCGGCGGCCACCTGGCCCACCTGCTGGCGATTGATACCCTTGACCAGGATCTCCGTCTGAGTCGGAGTCGCGATCTCGATGCCTTCCGGCACCGGGTAAACCACCGGGTGGGAGAAGCCGAGCGTCAGGTTCAGGGACTTGCCTTGAATTGACGCACGGTAGCCCACGCCCACGAGTTCAAGCTTGCGCTCGAAACCCTTGGTGACGCCCTCGACCATATTGGCGAGGTGCGCACGCGTGCTGCCGGCCTTGGCTGCCTGAGCGGCAGCTCCTTCGGCCAGCTTGACGTTAATGGCCTTATCGGCCTGCTCCACCAACACGCCTTCGGCGAGGGGGAGCGATAGGGTGCCCTTGGCACCCTTGACCGTCACACTGCCGGCATCGACCGTTACGGTCACGCCTTGGGGCAGGTTGACGGGCTTCTTGGCTACGCGGGACATGGTCTGTTATTCCCTGCTGGTATTAGCTGACAACGCAGAGGACTTCGCCGCCGTGACCACCGGCGCGAGCCTGGCGATCCGTCATGACGCCCTGAGACGTCGAGACGATAGCGACACCGAGTCCACCGAGCACCTTGGGGAGAGCGCCCTTACCGCGGTAGGCACGAAGCCCCGGGCGGGAGACGCGCTCAAGGCGCTCAATGACCGGACGTCCGTGGTGATACTTCAGCTGCACCGACAGTACCGACTTGGCGCCCTGCGCCTCGACGGAGAAACCACCGACGTAGCCTTCGTCCGCCAGCACCTTGGCGATGGCGTTCTTGATATTGGATGCACCGCACTTCACCTCGGCATGCCCCGCCGCTTGCGCGTTGCGGATGCGAGTGAGGAAGTCGGCAATAGGATCAGTCATGCTCATTTCAAGCGCTCCTTACCAGCTCGCCTTCGAGAGGCCGGGGATTTCGCCCCGCATGGTTGCCTCACGCAGCTTGGTACGGCCGAGGCCGAACTTGCGATAGACACCGCGCGGGCGGCCGGTGATGGCGCAACGGTTGCGCTTACGGCTGGGGCTGCTGTCACGCGGCAACTTCGCCAAGGCAACGACGGCAGCAGCCTTCGCGTCCGGGTCGGTGGTCTGGTCGGCGATCAATGCCTTAAGCTTCGCGCGCTTGGGAGCGTGCTGCTTGGCAAGGGCGGCGCGCTTTTTCTCGCGCATCAACATGCTGGTCTTGGCCATTTGTCAGCGCCTCACTTGCGGAAGGGGAAATTGAACGCCTCGAGCAACGCACGGCCGGACTTGTCGTCCATGGCAGTCGTGGTGATCGTGATGTCCATGCCGCGGATCTTGTCGACCTGGTCGTACTGGATCTCGGGGAAAATGATTTGCTCTTTCACGCCGAAGTTGTAGTTACCACGGCCGTCGAAAGAACGCGGGCTCACACCACGGAAGTCGCGGATGCGAGGCATCGCGATCGTGATGAGGCGGTCCAGGAATTCGTACATGCGTTCGCCGCGCAGCGTCACTCGGGCGCCGATGGCCAAACCTTCACGCAGCTTGAACGACGCGATAGCCTTGCGGGACTTGGTCGTCTGGGGCTTTTGGCCCGTCAGCTTGGTGAGATCTGCCACGGCGTTCTCGAGCAGCTTTTTATCGCTGACTGCGTCGCCCACGCCCATGTTGACCGTGATCTTTTCGATCCGCGGAACTTGCATGGTGTTGCTCAGGCCCAGCGTCTCTTTGAGCTGTGCGCGCAACGTCTCGGTGTAATGCTTCTTGAGTCGGCTCATTTCAGTTTCCCAGTGGCCGTTAGGCGTCCACGACTTCGCCGTTGGACTTGAAGAAGCGGACCTTGCGGCCGTCCGCCAGAACCTTGACGCCGACGCGGTCAGCCTTGCCCGTTGCCGGGTTCAGCAGAGCCACGTTCGACACCGCGATCGGCGCCTCACGCTGGAGGATGCCGCCGGCCTGATTGGCCTGCGGATTCGGCTTCTGGTGCTTCTTCACCATGTTCACGTTCTCGACCAGGAGCTTGTCGTCCGCCTGTACGCGGATGACGGTGCCCTGGCGGCCCTTGTCGCGACCGGTCGTTACGACGACCTTGTCGCCCTTGCGGATCTTGTTCATTGCCGTTTCCTGCCTTGTGCCTTACAGCACTTCGGGAGCGAGCGAGATGATCTTCATGAACTGCGACGTGCGGAGTTCACGGGTCACTGGCCCGAAGATGCGGGTGCCGATGGGCTCGAGCTTGCTAGTGAGCAAAACAGCAGCGTTGCCATCGAAGCGAATGAGCGAACCGTCAGCACGACGAACGCCAGCGCGGGTGCGCACGACGACGGCGTCGTACACCTCGCCCTTCTTCACCTTGCCACGGGGGATGGCATCCTTGACGGACACCTTGATGACGTCGCCAACCGAGGCGTAACGACGCTTCGAGCCACCGAGCACCTTGATGCACATGAGGCTGCGGGCGCCGCTGTTGTCTGCCGCGGCGAGGAGGCTTCGGGTCTGAATCATTTCTAGCTCCCTTTTAGCCGGCCGACTTGACGACGCGCACGAGGCGCCAATTCTTGCGGCGCGACAGCGGGCGGCACTCCGCGATGGCGACCAGGTCGCCCTCACGGCATTCGTTGTTCTCGTCGTGGGCGAGGACCTTGGTGGTACGACGCACGTACTTGCCGTACATGGAGTGCTTTACCAGGCGGTCGATGGCCACGGCGATGGTCTTGTCCATCTTGGTGCTGACAACCCGGCCGGTCAATTCATGACCAACGGCGGCAGTCGCGGTGTTCTCTGCGGTCATCAGACTTCACTCCCGGCGCGCTTCTTCTCGGTCAGCACGGTCTTCACCTTGGCGATGTTCTTGCGAACCTTGCCGATCTGGTCCGGCTTGCCAGCCTGACCGGCAGCACGTGCCATGCGCAGGTTGAACTGTTCGCGGCGCAGCTTCAGGAGTTCTTCCTGGAGACCAGCCACATCTTTCTCGCGGAGATTCTTCGCTTCCATTACCGTCACCTCAGCGCACTGTGCGCTTGACGAAGATGGTGGGCAGCGAGAGCTTCGCCGAGGCGAGGCGGAAAGCCTCACGCGCGGTCGCCTCGGGCACGCCTTCCATCTCGAACAGAATCTTGCCGGGCAGCACCTTGGCCACCCAGTACTCGACGTTACCCTTACCGGAGCCCATTCGGACTTCGAGAGGCTTCGCCGTCACCGGCACGTCCGGAAACACGCGGATCCAGATTTGGCCGCCGCGCTTGACGTGACGCGTCATGGCACGACGGGCAGCCTCGATCTCGCGGCTAGTCATACGACCGCGTGCCGTGCACTTCAGGGCGAATTCGCCGAAGTTAACGGTGCTGCCGCGGTGTGCGGTACCGCTGCAGTTACCCTTGAACTGCTTGCGGAACTTGGTTCGCTTTGGGCTCATCATGATGAGTTACTCCGCTCAGGCTGCCGGCTGCGCGTCAGCAGACGGCGCGGCATCGGCAGAACCCTGGGCCTCGTCGAACGAGTCCTTAAAGACCTCGCCCTTGAAGATCCAGACCTTGATGCCGATGACACCGTATGTCGTACGGGCTTCGGCCAGGCCGTAATCGATGTCTGCACGGAAGGTGTGCAGGGGAATGCGACCCTCGCGGTACCACTCCGTACGGGCGATTTCCGCACCGTTCAAGCGGCCGCTGGAGCGGATCTTGATGCCAAGGGCACCGCTGCGCATGGTGTTCTGCACGGCGCGCTTCATGGCGCGGCGGAACATCACACGCTTCTCGATCTGCTGGGCGATGCCCTCGGCCACGAGCTGGCTGTCCAGCTCCGGCTTGCGGATTTCGCCGATGTTGATGCGCACGTCTTGGACGGCCATCTTGAGGATCTTCGCCGTCTCGATACGGAGCTTCTCGATGTCCTCGCCCTTCTTGCCAATGACCATACCCGGACGCGCGGTCAGGATGGTGATGTTGGCACGACGAGCGGCACGCTCGATGTTGATACGGCTGACCGACGCTTCCACAAGCTTGCGCTTGAGGTAGTCGCGCACGAGGAAGTCTGTGTAGACGTTCGACGCGAAGGACTTCGAACCGGCGTACCAGCGTGAGGACCACTCACGCGTGATGCCGAGACGAATGCCGACTGGATTGACTTTCTGGCCCATCGTTGCTGCCTTGCGTCCTTACCGTGCCTTGTCGGCGACAGTGACCATGATGTGGCTGTTGCGCTTCGTGATGCGGTTGCCGCGGCCCTTGGCACGCGCATGGAACCGCTTCAGAACCGGCGCCTCGCCGATGTCGATGGCCGACAGCGACAGGTCGTCGATGTCCGCGCCCGCGTTGTGCTCTGCGTTGGCAATAGCCGACGAGAGCACCTTGTAGATGAGCGCAGCGCCCTTCTTGGGGCTGAACTTCAGAATATTCAGCGCCTGGCCGACCGGCTTGCCGCGGACCATGTCCGCAACGAGTCGGCACTTCTGGGGCGAGATGCGCGCATTGCTCAGTGTTGCCTTGACTTGCATGGCTTACACCGAACCCTTGCGATCGCCGCCGTGCGACTTGAAGGTACGCGTCGGGGCAAATTCGCCGAGCTTGTGACCAACCATGTTCTCGGAAACGAGGACAGGCAGGTGCTGACGACCGTTGTGAACGGCAATCGTCAAGCCGACCATCTCGGGAAGGACGACGGAGCGGCGCGACCAAGTCTTGATCGGGCGGCGGTCGTTCTTCTCGGCAGCCGTCTGGACCTTTTTGGCCAGGTGGTGGTCCACGAATGGACCCTTCTTGAGTGAACGGGGCACTGTCGTTTCCTCTTACTTCTTCTTGCGCCGCTGGACGATGGAAGAATCCGTGCGCTTGTTGCTGCGCGTCTTCTTGCCCTTCGTCTGCCAGCCCCAGGGAGAAACCGGGTGCGGGTTACCCTGACCAGATTTGCCTTCGCCACCACCGTGCGGGTGGTCGACCGGGTTCATGACGACGCCGCGAACGGTCGGGCGGATGCCCTTCCAACGCTTGGCGCCGGCCTTGCCGTACTGGCGAAGGTTGTGCTCGCCGTTGCCGACTTCACCGATGGTCGCGCGGCAGTCGATGTGCACGCGGCGGATTTCACCGGACTTGAGACGCAGCAGGGCGCTACCGCCTTCGCGGGCAGCCAACTGGGCCGAAGTGCCAGCGGAGCGGGCAATTTGGCCGCCCTTGCCAGGCTTCAGCTCGATGTTGTGCACCGTGCTACCCACCGGGATATGGCGCAGCGTCATGGCGTTGCCAGCCTTGATGGGGGCTTCCGCACCCGAGGCCAGCTCGTCGCCCGGCTTGATGCCGGCCGGTGCCAGGATGTAACGGCGCTCGCCATCACGGTACAGCAGCAGCGCGATGTGCGCCGAGCGGTTCGGGTCGTACTCGACGCGCTCGACGGTGGCGGCAACGCCGTCCTTGTCGCGCTTGAAGTCGATGATACGGTACTTGTGCTTATGCCCACCGCCCTTGTGGCGGGTCGTCAGGCGGCCGCTGCTATTGCGGGCGCCCGTCGAATTCTGGCTGACCGTCAACGACGGCAGCGAGCTCCCCTTGTAAAGGTGGGAGCGGTCCGGCTTCACGACGAATCGTGTGCCGGGCGAAGTGGGCTTCATCTTGATGAGTGCCATGGATGCTGCCTCAGGCCTGCTCAGCGCCGCCGAAGTCGATCGTCTGCCCGGCGGCCAAGCTGACGTACGCCTTCTTCGTGTCGCTACGACGGCCGGCGAAGCGACCGAAGCGCTTCTCCTTGCCGTTCTGGTTGACCACGTTCACAGACGCCACTTTGACGTTGAACATGAATTCCACCGCAGCCTTGATTTCCGGCTTGGTGGCATCCGTCAGAACCTTGAACACATACTGGTTAGCGGCTGCAGCACGGGCGCTCTTTTCAGAGACGTGCGGAGCCACCAGCAGATTGATCAAGCGTTCCTTGCTGACTTTGGGGGTGCTCATGCCAGCTTCTCCTCGAGCATCTTGAGCGCGCCAACCGTGACGAGCACCTTTTCGTGGCGCGCCAGGGTGACGGGATCCAAGGCCGCTACCGTCGCCACCTGCACATGCGGCAGATTGCGGGCAGCGAGGAACAGCTTCTCTTCAAAAGCCTCCACGATGACCAGCACGTCGTGCAGGGCCAGCGACTTGAGGTGAGCGAGAAGCAGCTTCGTCTTCGGGCTTTCCAGCTCCACAGCGTTCGTGACCACGAGACGATCGGCGCGGACCAGCTCGGAGAGCATGGACTTGATGGCGCCGCGATACATCTTGCGGTTGACCTTCTGGGAGAAGTCGCGAGGGCGCGCCGCAAAGGCACGACCGCCACCCACCCAGATGGGGGAACGAATGGAACCGGCGCGGGCGCTGCCCGTGCCCTTCTGGTTCCAGGGCTTGCGACCGCCACCGCTGACTTCAGAGCGCGTCTTCTGCGCTTTGGTGCCGGCACGGCCGGCGTTGCGGTACGCGACGAGAACCTGGTGAACCAGAGACTCGTTGAACTCGCGACCAAAGGTCGCGTCGTCCACCTGCACCTCGGAGCCTGCCGCTCCGGAGCCAATGACCTTGAGCTTCATGATGCGTTCCTGGGATTACTTCTTGGTCGCGGCGATGCGCACGCGGCGCGCCTGACCGGCAACCTTCACCGAGGGACGAACGATCACCGTACCGCCTTCGGAGCCGGGGACCGCACCACGCACCAGGAGTAGGTTGCGCTCGGCGTCCACTTCGACAATCGAGAGGTTCTCAATGGTGACGCGGTCGACGCCCATGTGGCCCGACATACGCTTGCCTTGGAACACACGGCCCGGCGTCTGACGCTGACCGATGGAACCGGGGGCGCGATGGGTCACCGAGACACCGTGGGTAGCAGGCATACCAGCGAAGTTGTGACGCTTGATGGTGCCGGCGTAACCCTTGCCGATGGTCGTGCCAGTGACATCGACCACTTGGCCGACGGCGAACAGGTCCACCTTGAGTTCACTGCCCGACTGCAGGCCTTCACCCTCGGCTACGCCGAGACGGAATTCCATGCTGCCCTCGCCCGCAGGCGTTCCGGCCTTGGCGAAGTGGCCCTGCTGGGCCTTCGTGACACGGGAGGCACGGCGAGTGCCCCAGGTGACCTGGATGGCGCGGTAACCGTCCGTCTCGCTGGTCTTCACCTGCGTAACGCGGTTGGGGAGCGCCTCAATCACGGTGACGGGGATAGATTCACCCGCCGGCGTGAAGATTCGGGTCATGCCGCGCTTGCGGCCTACCAAACCCAGACTCATCTTCCTGTTCCTCGTTAATGGGACAGAACCACTGCCACCGCCCCGCTTTCGCGGACCGGACGCCAGGGCACTGCCCTCCACCACACCGACTGCAATTGGCCGGCGCTGAATAAGTTTTCCCGGCCCCGCTAGGCGGCAGCCGGAACCCGTTTCCCCCGGGAAGCCTTACCGCGGAAAACCCGCGAGACCGACCACCCGTTCAAAACGACCTTGGGGACCTTGTCCGACCTGCCGGTGGTCTCGGCAACTCAGTTGCCGACGGACCGGAAGGGTTACCCGTTCAAAGGGCCCCGAAGAGCCGCGTACTCTAGGCGAAACCCCTGGAGTACGCAAGCCCCGTTCCAACTATTTTTATAGACCGGCTCAGTTGAGCTTGATCTGCACGTCCACGCCAGCCGGCAGCTCGAGCTTCATGAGCGCGTCTACCGTCTTGTCGGTGGGGTTCAGGATGTCCATGAGCCGCTTGTGGGTGCGGATCTCGAACTGGTCACGGGCGTCCTTGTCGCCGTGGGGGGCGACGAGCACGGTAAAGCGCTCCATCTTCGTCGGCAGCGGGACCGGTCCCCGGACCGTGGCGCCCGTGCGCTTGGCGGTCTCGACGATCTCGCGAGCCGAGGTGTCAATGAGGCGGTGATCGAATGCCTTTAGGCGGATGCGGATATTCTGATTAGCCATGTTGCCGGGCCCTGGGGCCCTCTCCTGTCGCTTCGGCCTCCCGGGCGGTACGCCCGGGCCTGCCGCCCGTTACCGGCCAGACTCTCTTTAAAGAGCCCAGCCGCGGGTAGGTTGCTGTGGTTCTACTCGTTACCGCTGCTTAGGCGACAATCTTCGAGACGACGCCGGCGCCTACGGTCTTGCCACCTTCACGGATGGCGAAGCGCAGGCC
>CALQLF020000023.1 GCA_943331345.2 Candidatus Planktophila lacus
CCGCCGCTCCCGGTTGTCATCCGTCGGCCGTAGTGGACGCCACTGCCAGCATTGCGCCTTCTGCGCATGTGGCGGCGCTGGCTTACGTGGGCCCGCGTGCCGTTATTGGTGAACGCGCCTTCGTTGGTCCCGGATGTGTAGTCGAGGCTGATAGCGTCGTCGGTGAGGACACCCGCCTCGTGGCCCGCGTCACGCTGGGCACGCGCGTTAGGCTGGGCAAGCGCGTCATCCTTCACCCGGGCGTGGTGGTAGGGGGCGATGGCTTTGGTTTGGCGCCCGACAAAGACGGTTGGGTGAAAGTGCCGCAAGTGGGTGGCGTGGTCATCGGCGACGACTGCGAAGTGGGCGCCAATACCACCATCGACCGCGGCGCCATCGAGGACACGGTCCTCGAAGAAGACGTCCGCCTCGACAACCAGATTCAGGTGGGCCACAACGTCCGCATTGGTGCGCATACGGCCATTGCCGCGTGCAGTGGCATTTCCGGCTCCACCACCATCGGCAAGCGCTGCATCATCGGCGGCATGGTGGGCTTCGTTGGGCACCTCACCGTGGCGGATGGCACCATCGTCACAGGGCTCACCATGGTGAGCCATAGCATTCATACCGGGGGGGTATACTCCTCGGGCCTGCCCGCGGAAGACGGCGTCAAATGGCGCCGCACCGTGGCCCACTTGAAACGCCTCGACAAACTCGTCTCTCGCGTGAAGGCGCTGGAGGGGGCTACCGGCCTCTCTGGCGGGGCAGGAGATGACACCGACAACGCCGAGAAGGAAGCAGAATGAGCGCTGAGCCGTACATGGATATCGACGCGGTACGCAAGCAATTGCCGCACCGGTACCCGTTCCTCCTGGTCGACCGCGTGCTCGAGTGCGAGCCGGGCAAGACCATCCGCGCGCTCAAGAACGTGACGGTGAATGAACCCTATTTCCCGGGGCATTTCCCGCACCGTCCGGTCATGCCGGGCGTCATGATTCTCGAGGCGCTAGCCCAAGCCGCTGGCATCCTCGCCTTCCGCACCGTGAATGTGGTGCCGGACGAAAACACCAAGTTTTATTTCGTCGGTATCGACGAGGCGCGGTTTCGCCGCCCCGTACAGCCCGGCGATCAGATCATCCTCGAGGCGACGCTGCTGCGGGCCCTGCGTGGCATCTGGAAGTTCGAGACGAAGGCCTTCGTGGATGGCGTGGAAGTCTGTTGCGCCATCATGATGGTGGCTCCGGAAACCGGTTCCAGTGCCCGTCAGGCCAAGCCGCCTAGTACTCAAGCCGGGGCGGATGCCGCTGCGGAGGCAGGCGAGGGCGCAGCATGATTGACCCGCGCGCCGTCATTTCGCCCAAGGCACACCTCGACGAGGGCGTGTCGGTAGGTCCCTTCGCCGTCATCGGCGATGATGTCGTCATTGGCAAGGGCACCATCATTGCGCCCCACGCCATGGTGAACGGGCCCACCACCATGGGCTGCGACAACCACGTGTTCCAGTTCGCCTCCATCGGCGACGCCCCGCAAGACAAGAAATACAAGGGCGAGCCTACGCGGCTGGAAATTGGCGACCGCAACGTGTTTCGCGAGAGCTGCACCATGAATCGCGGCACGGCGCAGGGCCATGGGGTAACGCGCATCGGCAGCGACAACCTTTTCATGGCTTATTCGCATGTGGGCCACGACAGTGTCGTTGGCGACCGCTGCATCCTGTCGAACTGCACGGCGCTGGCGGGGCATGTGGAACTCGACGACTGGGTCATCCTCTCCGGCTATGCCGCAGTGCACCAGTTCTGCAAGATTGGCGCGCACGCGTTCTTGGCGAACAATGCTGCCGTGACGCGCGATGTGCCGCCTTACCTCATGGTGGCTGGTTCGCCGGCAGAGCCCGTCACCATCAATTCCGAAGGGTTGAAGCGGCGCGGGTTTTCGCCCGAGCAAATCGTCAACCTCAAGCATGCCTACAAGGTGCTGTACCGCCAGGGCCTGAAGCTGGCGGAAGCGGAGCTCGAACTGCGGCAGTTGGCCGCTACGCAGCCCGAGGTCGCGGCCTTCGTCGAGTTCTTCCCGCGCATCACGCGCTCCCTCATCCGCTGAGGCGGGTGCGTATGGCCGCGCTGCGCATCGGCATCGTCGCCGGCGAGCATTCCGGCGACAACCTTGGTGCCGCTTTCATGCGCGAGGTGCTGGCCCGCGCTCCTGAAACCACATTTACTGGCATCGCGGGTCCTCGCATGCGCGCCGCTGGCTGTACGGTGCTGGCCGATGCGGAAGAGCTCGCCGTGATGGGCTTGTTCGAAGTGTTGCGTCATTTGCCGCGTTTGTTGCGGTTGCGCCGGCGCGTCGTCGAGGCCTTCCTGAAAGCCCCACCCGATGTCTTCGTTGGTATCGATGCGCCTGAGTTCAACCTGAACGTCGCCCCTCGGCTGCATGCCGCGGGAATTCCGACGGTGCAGTACGTCAGTCCGCAGGTGTGGGCGTGGCGGCAAGGGCGCGTCAAAAAGATGGCTCGCTCGCTCGACGAAGTGCTGTGCCTGCTGCCCTTCGAGACGCCGTTTTATTCGGGCCACGGGCTACCGGCCACGTTTGTCGGGCACCCACTCGCGGACCAACTCCCGCTGCAGCCTGACCGTGCCGCGGCGCGTGCTGCGCTCGGGCTACCGGCCGTGGGTCCCGTGGTGGCGGTGCTACCTGGCAGCCGTCGCGGTGAAGTGGAGCGCTTGGCACCGGTGTTTGCCGAAGCTTGCAGTTGGCTGCGAACGC
Source organism: Candidatus Planktophila lacus (assembly GCA_943331345.2). GTDB lineage: Bacteria > Pseudomonadota > Gammaproteobacteria > Steroidobacterales > Steroidobacteraceae > CAIOHZ01. The sequence goes on from CALQLF020000023.1 coordinate 2,746, forward strand.
ATCTGCCCTTGGTGGAATGCGTGGCGCCCATGGCCAGTTCCGCTACCCGTGAGTTGTTCTCCAATGCTTGGTCTGCAGTCCATGCCGGGCCCGTGAAGTTGTTGGACGGGCAGGCGCAGTTGGCCATGACGGCGGCCGATGTGGTGCTGGTCGCTTCGGGCACTGCCACGCTCGAAGCCACCTTGTGCAAGCGCCCGATGGTGGTGGCGTATCGCTTATCGGGGGCCACGGCCGCCACCTTCCGCCTGCTTGGCTTGATGAAAGCCCCGTATTTTGCGCAGCCGAATTTGCTCGCTGGCGAGAGTGTTGTGCCCGAGCTTTTTCAGGAAGCGGCCAACGGACCGCAATTGGGCCAGGCCTTGCTGGACTGGTTCGAACAACCTGCGCGCGTTGCGGCACTGGAAGAACGCTTTCTTGGCATTCACCAACAGTTGCGGCGTGATGCCAGTGCGCGTGCCGCTGAAGCGGTGCTCGCGGTTGCGGCACGCAAGCGTGGCGCTGTGCCGACGCCCGGCGGTGCCGACGCAGGTGGCGCGCGATGACGCGGCTCGCTGGCGTGGACGAGGCGGGCCGTGGTCCGCTCGCGGGTCCCGTGGTGGCTGCGGCCGTCATCCTGCCGCCGCCGCCGGTAGCAGGCGAAGCAGGCGAGTGGGCTCGCCTTTACCCGCGCCTGCGCGATTCGAAAAAACTCACACCTGCCGCGCGTGCCGATTTGGCACCCCGCATTCGCGCTTGCGCGATAGCGTGGGGGTTGGGCGTGGCAGATGCTGCCGAGATTGATGCCTTGAATATTTTGCGGGCCACGCACTTGGCGATGCGTCGTGCCTTGCTGGCGCTACAGGTGGTTCCCACGCAAGTGGTGGTGGATGGCAATCGCTTGCCGCCGACTACGGGCCTTGGGTTCACCGCGGAGTTCGCTGCCGTAGTGAAGGCGGACGCCACGGTGCCGGCAGTGTCGGCAGCCAGCATTCTGGCCAAGACCTGGCGCGACGACTGGATGGATGCCGCAGCAGAGCATTACGCGCCGTGGCAATTCACGGTGCACAAGGGGTACCCGGTGCCCGCGCATCTCGAAGCCGTGCGGGTGCATGGCGTATGCGGGCTGCACCGGCGTAGCTTCGCGCCCGTGCGCGCCGCCATCGAAGCGGCAGCTGCAGTTGCCAGTTCCACCAGTGTTGCCAGTGTTGCCAGTGCCACCGCGGAGTTCGCGGCATGAGTTTCGTTCACCTGCGCGTCCACAGCGAATATTCGCTGGTCGACGGCGTGGTGCGCGTCGACGAACTGGTCGAGGCCTGCGCCAGTGGCGGCATGCCGGCTGTGGCCATCACCGACCAGGGCAACCTGTTCTCGATGGTGAAGTTCTACAAAGCGGCGCAGAGCAAAGGCATCAAACCCGTGGTGGGCGTGGACCTCTGGGTGCGCGCTGAAGGCGCAAGCACTGCGCCGGTGTCGGCGGCGATGGCCGCCAATGCGGCGCCGGAGTTGCACCGGCTGACCTTGCTCTGTCAGAACCTCGTGGGTTACCGCAACCTGACGCGGTTGGTCTCGCGCACCTGGCTGGAAGGCCAGCAGAAGGGCGTGCCGACTTGCGAGCGGAGCTGGCTGACCGCCGAGGCTACGCAAGGCCTCATCGCGCTTTCCGGGGCGCGTGAAGGCGATATCGGTCGCGCTCTGCTGGGTGGCAAGCAAGAGGAGGCGGTGCGCTTGTTGCAGGGCTGGCTGCGCTTGTTCGGCGACCGCTATTACCTGGAAGTTCAGCGAACCGGGCGCCCGCAGGAAGAAACGCTCATCGATGCCACGCTGGAACTGGTGCGTGAAGTGGCGGCACCGCTGGTGGCCACGAACGACGTGCGGTTCCTCGCCCCGGATGACTTTGAGGCCCACGAGGCGCGCGTCTGCATTCATGAAGGGCGGCAACTGGCGGACAACACCCGTCCGCGCGTTTATACCGACCAGCAATATCTGCGCACACCGGCCGAGATGCGCGAACTCTTCTCTGACCTGCCTGGCGCCTGCGATAACACGGTGGCTATCGCGCGTCGCTGTTCGTTGGAAGTACGTCTCGGCAAGAGCTTCCTGCCGGAGTACCCCGTACCGGATGGCATGACGACCGCGCAGTTTCTTCGCGACGAATCTGTAGTGGGCCTCAACCGTCGATTGGCGGCGCTGGAAGCGGCTCCGCAGTTGGTCATCCGTCCGTTGCCGCGTGTCGAGTACGACGCACGCTTGCAACTCGAGCTGGATTGCATCTGCAACATGGGCTTCGAGGGTTACTTCCTCATCGTGGCCGACTTCATTCGCTGGTCACGTGAAAACGGCGTGCCCGTGGGGCCGGGGCGTGGTTCGGGCGCCGGTTCGCTGGTGGCCTATGTACTCGGCATCACGGATCTCGACCCCTTGCAGCATGACTTGCTGTTCGAGCGCTTTCTGAACCCCGAACGCGTGTCGATGCCTGACTTCGACGTCGACTTCTGCATGGAAGGCCGCGACCGGGTTATTGAATACGTAGCACAGAAGTATGGTCGCGAGCGCGTCTCGCAAATCATCACTTACGGCACCATGGCCGCGAAGGCTGTGGTGCGCGATGCGGGGCGCGTGCTGGGGCAGGGCTATGGCCTCTGCGACCGCATCGCCAAGCTCATTCCCTTCGAAGTTGGCATCGAGCTGAAGGATGCCCTCGAGAAGGAAGAGGAGCTGAAGAAGCTCTATGAAAACGACGCCGATGTGCGCGAGGTCATCGACCTCGCCTTGAAGTTGGAAGGACTGACGCGTAACGCTGGCATGCACGCGGGCGGTGTCGTTATTGCGCCGTCAGTACTCACGGACTTTGCCCCGTTGTACTGTGAAGAAGGCGGCGGCGGTGTCGTCACGCAGTTCGACAAGGACGACGTGGAAGCGGCGGGCCTCGTGAAGTTCGACTTCCTTGGTCTGCGGACGTTAACTGTCATCGATTGGGCCTTGCGCAGTATCAACCGCAAGCGCGCGCTGGTGGGTGAGCCCGCGCTCGACGTTAACTTGCTGCCACTGGACGACGCTCCGACTTACGAGTTGCTGAAGGCTTGCAAGACCACCGCGGTATTCCAGTTGGAAAGCCGCGGCATGAAGGACTTGGAGAAGCGGCTCCAACCGGACTGCTTCAACGACATCGTCGCACTGGTGGCGCTGTTCCGTCCGGGTCCGCTGGAGTCTGGCATGGTCGACGACTACGTCGACCGCAAGCATGGTCGCGTCGAAGGGCCTATCGATTACCTGCACCCCAAGCTCACGGGTATTTTGAAGCCCACGCATGGCGTCATCCTGTATCAGGAACAGGTGATGCAGATTGCGCAGGTGCTGGCCGGCTACACGCTAGGCGGTGCCGACATGCTCCGCCGCGCCATGGGCAAGAAGAAGCCCGAGGAAATGGCCAAACAGCGGTCCATCTTCGTGGAAGGCGCGGTCGGCCTGGGCGTCGAGGAGGCCAACGCGGCCTACATCTTCGACCTCATGGAGAAGTTTGCGGGCTACGGCTTCAACAAGTCGCACTCCGCGGCCTACGCGCTGCTGTCCTACCAGACGGCGTGGCTCAAGGTGCATTACCCGGCGGACTTCATGGCTGCCGTGCTCTCGTCCGACATGGACAAGACTGACAAGGTGGTGACGCTCATCGACGAGGCCAAGGCGATGGACCTCAAGGTACTACCGCCCGATGTGAATCACTCCGACTTCCAGTTCACCGTGTCGGACCCGCGCACCATCCGCTATGGCCTTGGCGCAGTGAAGGGCGTGGGCGAGGGGGCGGTAGCGTCCATCATGGAGGAGCGCAAGACGCGTCCCTTCGCGGACTTGGCCAACCTCTGCCAACGCCTCGACTTGCAGAAGGCCAACCGCCGTACGCTCGAAGCGCTCATCAAGGCCGGCTGCATGGACAGCTTCGGCCATACGCGCGCGACGCTGATGGAGTCCCTGCCTGCCGCCATGCAGTTGGGTGAACAGAAATCGCGTGCGGCCACTACCGGGCAAGAAGACCTGTTTGGTGGTTTCTCGGTCGAGTCGGCGCCAGAAGTGGCCAGTGTGGCGCTGAAGGAAATGCCGGAGTGGTCCGAGCGCGAACGTCTGCAGGGCGAGCGCGACACGCTCGGCCTTTACCTTACCGGCCACCCGCTCGATGAGTTCCGCGTGGAGGCCAAGGCCTTCACTTCGGGGCGTCTGGTGGATGTAGGTGGCGCACCAAAACCCGCCAGCAACAAGAACCAGTGGAGCGGCGGCAAGCAAGCCACGATCGCGGGCCTCGTGCTGGAAGTGCGCAAGCGCCAGAACCGTACCATCCTGGTGTTGGACGATGGCAGTGCGCGCATGGAAGTGACGCTGTTCGACGATTTGGTGCAACAACACCGCGATCTGGTGCAGAAAGACGCGCTGATTCTGGTGGAGGGCCAACTCCGCTACGACGATTTCATCGACGACTGGCGTCTGCAGGCCAAGAAGTTGCATTCGCTGCAGGCACTGCGTGAACGCGACGCCCGTCGTTTGGTCATTCGCTGGCCGGAGGGCACCAATGGCCATGGCCCGAAGCTGGTGAAGCAGTTGGAAGAGGCCATGCGGCCGCACCGCGCCGGGCGCTGTGCCGTGTCCGTGCAATACTCCGGGGAGCCCGGCAGTGCCCGGGTGGACTTGGGCGAGGCTTGGAGCGTCAAACCCGTGCAGGCTTTGCTGGAGAAGGTGGGCCAGATTGTCGGGCGCGATGGCTGGAAGCTGGTTTATGCCCCCCGCCTCGAATGACCGGGGCCAAGGTCCAGTGCTTGGCCCATCCGTGGGCCGGCCTGTTCGCTGCGGGCACGGCCGACTTGTCACCCGCGCTTGGCACCGCTATGGTGCGCGCAAACTTCGCTCCGGTGCGCTTGCCGCTTCGGGGTGGTCGTCAGTAAAGGGAAACCCATGGACCTGAATTTCCTGGATTTCGAGCAGCCCATCGCCGAGTTGGAAGCGAAGATCGACGAGCTTCGCTTCCTCGGCAATGACGCCGAGATCAATATCGTGGAGGAGGTGAACCGCCTCCGCGCCAAGAGTCGTACGCTCACCAAGAGCATCTTCTCGAACCTCACTCCGTGGCAGGTGGCGCAGTTGGCGCGGCATCCGCAGCGCCCATACACCTTCGACTACATCGCGCTGCTTTGCACGGACTTCCAGGAACTCCATGGCGACCGCATGTACGCGGACGACTTGGCTATCGTGGGCGGGCCGGCGCGTATCGATGGCCGTCCGGTCATGATCATCGGTCAGCAGAAGGGTCGCGACACTAAAGAGCGCGTGCGCCGCAACTACGGCATGCCGCGTCCCGAGGGCTATCGCAAGGCGCTGCGTCTGATGCGTACGGCGGAACGCTTCAAACTGCCCATCATCACGTTCATCGATACGCCGGGTGCCTACCCGGGCGTGGGTTCTGAAGAGCGCAATCAGAGCGAGGCCATCGCGCGCAATCTGTTCGAGATGGCGCAGTTGCCCGTGCCTATCATCAGCACCGTCATTGGTGAGGGTGGTTCGGGCGGTGCATTGGCCATTGGCGTGTGTGATCGCTTGCTGATGCTTCAGTACAGCGTGTATTCGGTCATCTCACCGGAAGGCTGCGCGAGCATCCTGTGGAAGAGTTCCGACAAGAAAGAACTCGCTGCCGAAGCGATGGGCATTACGGCGGACCGCTTGAAGGGTCTCGGCCTCGTCGACGAAGTGCTCCCCGAGCCTTTGGGCGGTGCGCATCGCGATATTCAGGCCACCGTCGATTCCGTGAAGGCCGCCATCCTCAAACACCTCGACGCGCTGGAGAAGTTCACTCCCACCGAATTGCTGGCGCAGCGTGAAAAGCGCCTGGACGGCTTCGGTGTGTTCCGCGATCACTAACGACACGGATCACCAGCCGGCCAGCGCCCTCGTGCGTGGTCTCACCAGTGGGCTCATCACGGGTTTAGCGCGTTGTCTGGACCGTTGTCGTGAAGAACGGGGTGGGGCCGTGCCTTCGTTGGTGGCCGTGGCCGCCTCTGGCGGTGGCGATTCCAGCGCCTTGTTGCTCGCGCTGGCGCAGTTCACGGCGGTCGACTGGCAAACGGCTGGTTGGTCTACCCCTCCCCAATTGCGTGCGGTTCATTGCGACCATGGCCTGACGGCAGCCTCTCCAGCGCTGGAAGCCGCCGCCAAGGCCACCGCTGCTGCCGCTGGTGTGGTTTGCGAAGTACTGCGCCTGAATATCCCGCCTTCCCCCGGCGAGAGCATCGAGGCTATCGCGCGGCTGCATCGGTATCGGGCGCTGGCGGACTGGCTGCCTGCGGGGGCTTGGGTGCTTACCGCCCACCATGCGGATGACCAAGCCGAGACATTGCTGCTGCAGGCGTTCCGTGGCGCCGGCCTTGAAGGGTTGGCAGCCATGCCTTGGCAAGCGGCGCTGGGCGCGGGAACCCACGCTCGCCCCTTGTTGGGGACGGCGCGCGCCACCCTTGCAGCGGCCGGGGCAGCACTCGGGTTGCAGGAAGGCGAGCATTTCACGCTAGACCCCATGAACGTGGACCCGCGACTGGACCGCGCTTACCTGCGCCACACCGTTTGGCCTTTGCTCGAGGCGCGCTGGCCGGGTGCGAACCTCACGCTTTCCCGCTCGGCTGGGCATTTGCAGGACGCCTTGCGGGTAGTGGACGAGGCGGTGGATGCCGATTTGCAGCCGCTGCTAGCCCCGCTGGATTGCCCGGGGGTGCCGTTTGGCAGGAAGCCTGACATGGGAGCTTGCTCCCGACAGGAAGAGTCGCGAGCAAGCTCGCTCCCACAAAAGCCTGTGGGGTTGCTTCCACGTCTGGCTGCAACGACTCTCGACCAAGCGGGGTTGAAGGCTTTGCCTTTGGCCCGTCGGGCGCAGGTGCTGCGGGCCTGGGTTCGCGGCGAAGGTCACCGTTCGCCGCCGGCGGCGCGCGTGGGCACGCTGGTGGACCAGATGCTCGAGGCCCGCGGCGATGCCGCACCCTGCGTCCTCTGGGGCGAAAGCGAGATTCATGCTTGGCGCGGGCGCTATTACCTCGGGCACGCGGCGGGCAAGACCTTGGCACAACGCTTGGCAAGCATGGCCGACCCACCACCACCCTGGCGGCAGGAACTGCCCCGCATGGGCGCCTTGCCGGTGGTGCCGGGCTGCCCGGCCGTCGATTTGGGGCCCGCGGGCCGGTTGTCGCTCGTGGCGGCGACGGAAGGCCCGCGCCTCGTGGCCCCGCCCGACCAAGTATTCATGGTGCGCGGGCGGGTAGGGGGCGAGCGCCTGCGCATTCGCCCTTTGGTACAGGGCGCCCATCAGGACGTGCGCAAATTGCTGCAATCGGTGGCCGTTCCGCCCTGGCTGCGCGATGACGTGCCCTACCTCTGGCTGGTGCCTGCCGCGACGGCTGCAGCCGCGGAACGCAGCTTCGTTCCCGGGGAATTGGTGGCGGTCGGCGAGCGGTTCCTGGACGTCTTTCTGCTGGCCCGCGGCGAAGAACCCGGTTGGCGGGTAGTCTGGGAAGCGCCGTTCGCGTAAACTGATTTCCCGTCGCGAGGGGTGCACGGCATCCCCCATTTTCTGCAGTTTCCAGACGGCCCGGTGCCCCCCACCGAGGCGACGGTGTATTCCATGGCACGTTTTGTATTCGTGACGGGTGGTGTGGTGTCCTCGCTGGGCAAGGGCATCGCCTCCGCCTCGCTCGGCGCCATCCTCGAGGCCCGCGGCCTCAAGATCAGCATGATGAAGCTGGACCCGTACATCAATGTGGACCCGGGCACCATGAGTCCGTTCCAGCACGGTGAGGTATTCGTTACCGCCGATGGCGGCGAGACGGACCTCGACCTCGGGCACTACGAGCGCTTCGTGCGCACCAAGAGCACCCGCAACAGCAACTTCACCACCGGGCGCATCTACGAACGCGTCATCGCCAAGGAGCGCCGCGGCGACTACCTCGGCGCCACGGTGCAGGTCATCCCGCACATCACCGACGAGATCAAGCGCAGCATCAAGCTCGGTGCCGGCGACTCGGACGTGTGCATGGTGGAAATTGGTGGCACGGTGGGCGACATCGAGTCCCTGCCGTTCCTCGAAGCCATCCGTCAATTGGGCGTGGAGCTGGGCCGCAACAACTGCGTGTACATGCACCTCACCCTCGTGCCCGTCGTGGCCGGCGGTGAAATCAAGACGAAGCCCACGCAGCACTCCGTGAAGGAATTGCGCGGCATTGGCATCCAGCCGGACATCCTGCTGTGCCGCTCGAAAGACCCGCTGCCCGCAGAACAGGCGCGCAAGATTGCCCTGTTCACTAACGTGGAAGAGCGTGCCGTCATCTCGGCTGTCGATGCCGACGACCTCTACAAGATTCCGCGCTTGCTGCACGAGCAGGGCCTCGACGAAATCGTCGTCGAACGCCTGCGCCTGTCGCCGCCGCCCGCGAATCTCGCTGAGTGGGACGCCGTGGTGCACGCCCGCATGAACCCCGAGGCGACCATCACGCTCGCCATGGTCGGCAAGTACATGCAGGTGAAGGACAGCTACATCTCGCTGACTGAATCGCTGCAGCATGCTGGCGTGAAGACTCGCACCCGCGTTAACGTGCGCTATATCGATGCCATCGACATCGAGCGTGATGGCCCTGCCTGCCTGCAAGGCGTCGATGCGGTATTGGTCCCCGGTGGCTTCGGCGAACGCGGCATCGAGGGCAAAATTCAAACGGTGCGCTGGGCGCGCGAAAACAAGGTGCCGTTCCTCGGCATTTGCCTTGGCATGCAGGTAGCGTGCATCGAATACGCGCGCGACGTGCTCGGGCTCGAGGGTGCCAATAGCACCGAGTTCAATCGCGCGACGCCCGACCCGGTCATCGGCCTCATCACCGAATGGCAGGATGCGGCCGGCAGCACGTACCAGCGTTCGGAAAAATCGGATATGGGCGGCACCATGCGGCTTGGTGCGCAACTGTGCCGCTTGGGCGAAGGCACGCTGGCGCGTGCTACTTACGGTAGTGCTGAGGTGATGGAGCGTCACCGCCATCGCTACGAATTCAACAACACCTATCTCGATCGCATGTCGGCAGCCGGCCTGCGATTCAGTGGTCGGTCGGTGGATGGCCTGGTAGAAGTCATCGAGTTGCCGGGGCACCCGTGGTTCCTAGCCGTGCAGTTCCACCCGGAGTTTCAATCCACCCCGCGTGATGGCCACCCGCTGTTCACTGGCTTCATCCGCGCCGCGCGTCAATACCGTGCTGCGGCGGTGGACGCCTGATGGCCGCCAATGCAGCTGGGCGTCAGTCGCTGATGCAACTCTGTGGCTTCCCGGTGGGTGGTGGGCACCCGTTCTTCCTCATCGCCGGGCCCTGCGTTGTGGAAAGCCTGCAGTTGCAGCTGGATACCGCGGGTGCGCTGAAGGAGATGGCAGCACGCCTTGGTATTCCATTCATCTTCAAGAGCTCCTTCGACAAGGCCAACCGCAGCTCCGCCGCGAGTTTTCGTGGGCCGGGCCTCGAAGCGGGATTGAAGATTCTTTCCGAAGTGAAGGCGCAGCTCGGCGTGCCGCTGCTCACTGACGTGCATGAAGACACCCCGCTCGCCGAAGTGGCCAGCGTGGTGGACGTGCTGCAGACACCGGCCTTCCTGTGCCGGCAAACGAATTTCATCCAGAGCGTGGCCCGCGCTGGGCTGCCCGTGAACCTGAAGAAAGGCCAGTTCCTCTCTCCTTGGGAGATGGGGAACGTAGTCGACAAAGCGCGCGCTGTTGGCAACACGCAAATCATGGTGTGCGAACGCGGCTTTACGTTTGGCTACAACAATCTGGTGTCGGACATGCGTTCGCTGGCGGTGATGCGTAGCACGCGCGCGCCGGTGGTGTTCGACGCCACGCATTCCGTGCAGTTGCCGGGCGGGCAGGGCACTGCTTCTGGTGGCCAGCGTGAATTCGTGCCCGTGCTGGCGCGCGCTGCCGTGGCCGCTGGCATCGACGGCCTGTTCATGGAAACCCATCCGGACCCGTCCAAGGCGCTGTCGGATGGCCCTAATGCGTGGCCCTTGGCCCGCATGGAAAGCTTGCTGAAGACCCTGCAGGCGCTCGACCAAACGGTGAAGAGCGCCCCTTACGAGGAAGACCTGACATGACGAAGATTGCCCGCATCCTTGGCCGCGAAATCATCGACTCCCGTGGTAACCCCACCGTTGAGGCCGAGGTGGTGCTGGAAAGTGGCGTGATGGGCCGTGCCGCCGTGCCTTCGGGCGCGAGCACGGGCAGCCGCGAAGCGGTGGAACTGCGCGATGGCGACGCGAGTCGTTATCTTGGCAAGGGCGTGCAGAAGGCCGTAGCCAACGTGAACGGCGAACTGGCCGCGCTGGCCGTGGGCCGCGAGGTGGCGGACCAGGCGGGCCTCGATGCGGCGATGATCGCCGCCGATGGCACCGAGACGAAGGCGCGGCTTGGCGCGAACGCACTGCTGGCCGTATCGCTGGCGGCGGCGCATGCGGCGGCCGCTGATCGCGGCGTGGGTCTGTGGCGCCACCTCGCTGGTGACCAGCAAGTGCTGACGCTGCCGGTACCGATGATGAACATCATCAACGGCGGCGCGCACGCCAACAACAGCCTCGATATTCAGGAATTCATGATTTTGCCGGTGGGTGCGCCTTCGCTCGCCGAAGCGCTGCGCTGTGGCGCGGAAATCTTCCACACGCTGAAGAAGCAACTGAACGCCAAGGGCCTCACCACGGCGGTGGGCGATGAGGGTGGCTTCGCGCCGGACCTGCCGTCCAATGCTGCCGCGCTGGAAACCATTCTCGAGGCCGTCACCAAGGCCGGCTATTCGCCGGGCAAGGACGTCTACCTCGGTCTCGACGTGGCCAGCACTGAGTTCTGTCACGACGGCATCTACAAGCTCGGCGCCGATGGCCGCGACTTCGACTCGGCCGGTTTCGCGGGCTACTTGGCAGACCTCGCCAACCAATACCCCATCCTCACCATCGAAGACGGCATGGCCGAAGGCGACTGGGCCGGCTGGAAGCTGCTGACAGAAAAGCTCGGCAGCCGCGTGCAACTGGTGGGCGATGATCTGTTCGTTACCAACACGAAGATTCTTGCCGAAGGCATCCAGAAGGGCATTGCCAATGCCATCCTCATCAAGCCGAACCAGATTGGTACGCTGACGGAAACGCTCGCTGCCATCTCCATGGCGACGGCCGCCAAGTACGCCGCCGTGGTCTCGCACCGCTCGGGCGAGACCGAGGATGCCACCATCGCGGACATCGCCGTGGCTACTACCGCCACGCAGATCAAGACCGGCTCCATGTCGCGTTCGGACCGCATTGCCAAGTACAACCAGTTGCTACGCATCGAAGCGGCGCTGGGCATCAATGCACGCTATGCGGGCAGTGCGGCTTTCCCTGTGGTGCCGTCGGCGGCACGGTGATAGATTCGCGCTTATGAAGTTCCTCGCTGGCCTCCTGCTCGCCTTGTTTGTACTCCTGCAGTATCGGCTGTGGCTGAGTGAAAACGGCGTCCGCGAGTCGATGCATTTGCGGTCCGCGGTAGCGGCGCAGCAGTCGGAAAACGAAGCTCTCGAGCGGCGTAATCGCGAACTGGCGGCGGAAGTCATCGACCTGCGCTCGGGTAGTGCGGCGCTCGAAGAGCGCGCCCGCAACGACCTCGGCATGATTGGCCGCGCGGAAACCTTTTACCAGGTGGTGCCGCCGGGTACGCCATTGAGCGCCCGTCCGGGTGGCGTGCCCACGCCAGCGGAAGCGCCGCTGGTGCCTGCCGCCGCCGCCGGCACCGGTGCACTTCAACCGGCACCGCAGGTGCTGTCCGCGCCGGTAGCCGGGCCGGCGCACTAGGTGTCGCGCCCAGTGTCCGCTGGGCCCACCCGCGCCTTTGCACCATGAACTACTGGGTGGTCCTGCCAGCCGCCGGCCGCGGTGAGCGTTTCGGTGGCCCCGTTCCCAAGCAGTACGAAGCTTTGCCGGGCGGTTTGGTCATCGAGCATGCGCTCGCGCCGTTCCTGCCAAGCAAGGGGCTGCGCGGTGTAGTCGTCGCTTTGGGCGCAGACGACACTCGCTTCGCGGCCTTGCCAGTGGCCAAACACCCTCAAGTGACCACCACGACGGGTGGTGCCTCGCGCGCCGAGAGTGTGCTGGCCGGTCTGAACGCTGTGCGGGCTCGTGGCGGTACCGAGAACGACTGGGTGCTGGTGCACGATGCGGCGCGGCCATGCCTTGGCGCGGAAGAACTGGCAGCATTGCTAACTGCCTTGGCAACACCGGAAGGTGCCAGCAGTGGCGCTTTGTTGGCCTTGCCAGTGGCCGATACGGTGAAGCGTAGCGGCGCCTTGGGCCCGACCGGCATGGCGCCTGTGACCGCCACCGTCCCGCGCGAAGGTTTGTGGCGCGCACTGACGCCCCAAGCATTTTGCTTGGGGCCTTTGACGGCTGCCCTAGAAAACGCCCTGCGCTTGGCCGCGGCCCCGGGCGGTGAGGTGCCCACGGACGACGCGGCCGCCATCGAGGCCATGGGCGGTGCGCCGCTGTTGGTGCCGGGCAGCCCTTACAACGTGAAGGTCACGCTACCCGCAGACCTGACCTTTGCCGCCACGGTACTGCGTTCGCGTACGGAGACGACACGCCATGACTGAAAACACACTTCATCGCGGTCCACGCGTTGGCTTCGGTTTCGATGTACATGCCTTTGGCCCGGGCGACCATGTGTGGTTGGCGGGCGTGCGCGTGCCGCACAGCCATGGCATCGTCGCGCACTCGGATGGCGATGTTCTCCTTCACGCCTTGTGCGATGCCTTGCTCGGTGCCGTGGCGCTCGGCGATATCGGCCAGCACTTTCCGGACACGGATCCGCAATGGCGCGGTGCTGCCAGCCACCAATTCGTTACGCACTGCCTTGGGCTGGTGCGCGCACGCGGCTATGTGGTGGGCAACGCGGACCTGACTTTGTTGGCAGAAGCCCCACGGCTGAAGGCTTACCGAGAGGCCATGCAGCAGCGCGTGGCGGAACTGCTAGAAGTGCCCGCAGACGCCGTGGGCCTCAAGGCCACCACCACCGAACAGATGGGCTTCACCGGGCGGCGCGAGGGCTTGGCAGCCCAAGCCGCGGTGATGCTCTGGCCAATCGCCACTGGGCCCTGATGCCCAGCCGCCTTCATTCATCCCGTTTTCCCGGAGCTTTCATGTATACCCCTCTCGATTTGGCGCTCGCGCCCCCGCGGGCCTTTGGCCCTGCCTTGGGCAACGCCAGCCTGCGTAACTCCCCTGAAGACTTCCGGGTAGATGAACAGCTGGCCTTTGCGGCCGACGGCGGCGCGGCTCATTGGCTGGTGTGCTTGGAAAAACGCGGCGTCACCACGCTGGCCGCGGTGGGCGCACTCTCGCGTCATGCCGGTGTCTCCGAGCGCGACATCGGGTTTGCCGGCTTCAAGGACCGGCATGCGGTCACGTCGCAGCACTTCACGGTGCCCGCACGTTCACCGAAGGCGGGGCCTGCGCCTTCCTGGGCGGAAGACGCGTTGGGCGAACCTTTCCGCGTGCTGTCGGCGTTGCCGCATGCGCGCAAGTTGCCGCGTGGTGCACTCGCAGGTAATCGCTTCACTGTCGTCGCGCGCGGCCTAGCCGACACGGTTTCCCGTGCGGCCGTGGAAGAGCGGCTGGCACAAATTTCGAAACGTGGGGTGCCGAACTATTTCGGCGAGCAGCGCTATGGTCGCGGCGCTTCCAACCTCACGGCCGTCGAGGCTTGGGCCGGTGGTGGCGAACTGCCGGGCCGACGCGAGGAGCGCGGCTTTGTGTTGTCGGCGGCGCGTTCGCTGTTGTTCAACGCCGCCTTGGCGGCGCGCGTCGACGCGGGTAACTGGGATGTACTGCTCCCCGGCGACTTGGCGAACCTCGACGGTTCGCGCAGCCGTTTCAAGGTGACGGAACTCGACGACACCTTGCGCGAGCGGCTGGCGACGTTCGATATCCACCCCACCGGCACGCTGGCGGGCAGTGGTGAGACGGGCTTGCTGGGTGAGGGCTTGGCACTGGAACAAGCGGCGTGGGCGGCTCTGCCAGCCCCTTGGGGCGCGGTACCGGCCGTCCTGGCCGGTGCTGGGGTGGAAGTCGATACACGGCCCTTGCGGCTGCCCGTGCGCGATCTGCAGTGGAACTGGGCCGACGATGCCGCGGGCGGTGTCCTTACCTTGTCGTTCGGCTTGCCGGCTGGCGGCTACGCCACCACGGTGCTGCGTGAATTGTTCGACACCGGCTACGTGGCGGAAGACGGCGGCTGACGCACGCTAACGCGACAGCAGGACATAGATGGCGCCCGTGCCGCCATCCATGCCGCGCGCCGAGGCAAACGCCAGTACGGCGTCGAAATGGCGCAGCCATACGTTCACGGCGTGCTTCAACACGGGGCCACGCGGCCCAGAGCGCAACCCCTTGCCGTGAATGACGCGCACGCAGTGGCAGCGATGGCGCAGCGCGTCGTTCAAGAAGCCGCGTAGCGCTTCGCGCGCTTGCGGGCTGTTCAGCCCGTGCAGGTCCAGTTCACCTTCCACCGCGAACTCGCCGCGCCGCAGGCGACGCAGTAGCCCGTCCGTGAGGTGCGCGCGGCGGAACAGCAGTTCTTCGCCGGTTTCCACCAGCAGTTCGCCCGGGCCCAGCAACAAGCTGTCGTTCAGCACCTGCTGTTCGTCCAAGCGCGCGAAGGCTGCCCGGGCCGGGGGCGGTGGCCGTTTCGGCGGTGGCGGGCGCGGGGGCAAGGGCTTCACGTCCTTCACGGCGTCGCGGAAATCGTCGCCCACGACCGGCACCGCCGGGGCAGGGGCCGCGGGCGGTGGTGGGGTTGGCTTCGAGTAGCGTGAAGGGCGGGGCACGGCGGTGTCGTCTCCGGTATATTTCCCGTGTATGCGAATCTTACTGTCGAACGATGACGGCTACCGCGCTCCCGGCCTGAAGGCCCTTGCGGACGGCTTGGCCGGTCTTGGCGAACTCACCGTGGTGGCTCCCGAGGCTAACCGCAGTGGCGCCAGCAACTCCCTCACGCTGGAAATGCCGCTGCGGGTCCATGATGCCGGGCCCGGTTGGCATTTCGTCAACGGTACCCCAACGGACTGTGTCTTGCTTGCCGTCTCCGGCTTGTTCGAACACACCTTCGACCGTGTGGTGTCGGGCATTAATGATGGCGCAAATCTCGGCGACGATGTCCTGTACAGCGGCACGGTCGCGGCCGCCGTGGAGGGCCGCTTCCTCGGTCTGCCCACCATGGCCTTGTCCTTGGCTGTGGCGCACCAGCACGACCCGGCGAACGCGGCGCAGAAAAACTTCGCCACTGCTGCCCGCGTGGCGCGCGAGCTCATCGAACGGCAGGCCCACCATCCCTTGCCGCAATCCACCATTCTCAATGTGAATGTGCCGGACCTGCCGTACGAGCAGTTGCGCGGCTTTCAGGCCACGCGTCTCGGGTTCCGGCATCGTGCCGAAAAAATCGTCGCCAGCCAGGACGGACGTGGGCGGCCCATCTACTGGATTGGCCCGGCTGGTAAAGGGCAAGACGCGGGCCCTGGCACGGACTTCCATGCAGTGGAACACGGCTATGTGTCCGTGACGCCGTTGCAGATTGACCTCACCCGCCATGCGGCACTCGACAGCCTTGGCCATTGGCTGAACCGCGCACCGTGACGAACTCTGCTGGCAACCCGGCTGCCCGTCCGCCATTGCGTGGCGTTGGCATGACCTCCGCTCGGACGCGCGAGCGCTTGCTGGACCGCTTGCGTGAGCAAGGTATACGTGACGAGGCGGTGCTCGAGCGCATTCGCCAAGTGCCGCGTCATCTGTTCATCGAGGAAGCCCTGGCGACGCGCGCTTACGAAGATACGGCACTGCCTATTGGTTTTCTGCAGACCATCTCGCAGCCCTATGTGGTGGCGCGCATGACCGAAGCCTTGCTGGCCGGCGGCACGCGCTACAACGTGCTGGAAGTGGGCACGGGCTGTGGTTATCAGACCGCCGTGCTGGCAGGGCTGGTCGGCCGCGTATGCACAGTGGAACGTATTGGTCCGCTGCAGTTGCAGGCGCGTCAACGGCTACAGGCATTGGGCATCGAGAACGTACGCTTCCGCCATGGCGACGGCTTCGAGGGCTTCAAGCTCCACGCGCCCTTCGACGGCATCATCGTGACTGCGGCGCCAGAAGCCATACCGCAAGCGCTGCTCAAGCAACTGAGTCCGAAGGGTGGCCGGCTCATCGTGCCGGTCGGTCCAGAAGGGCGACAGGAACTGATGTGCATCGTGCGCCGCGAAGAGCTCTACATGCGCGAGAAGCTCGGGCTGGTCAGTTTCGTGCCGCTACTGCCCGGGCTCGCCTGAAGCCATGCGCCCGCCGGAGGTGTTGGTGCGGGCGGTTTCGGTGTGCCTTTTGCTGCTGCTTGCCGGCTGTGGCAGTTCGCCACCGCCACGCAGCGCTGCCACCTACGTGGTGCAAGCCGGCGATACGCTCTACGCCATTGCTTGGCGCAACAATCTGGATTGGCGCGAACTTGCCCGCTGGAACGGCCTTGGCGAAGACGCGCATCTGAACGTTGGGCAGCGCTTGGTGTTGCAGCCGCGGCGTGGTGTGGCGGTACCGAAGACCGCTCGGCGCAAACCGCAGGCCGCAGCGCCTGGCTCCGCGCGAGATGCGCAGCAGCTGCCACCCGTGGTGGCCGGGCCTGCACCTGCGTTTGTCTGGCCGGTGGGCGGTGCAGTACTGGGTGAACAAGCGCAGCCTTCGGGTGGCTTCGGCTTGCGGTTGAAGGTGCAGCCGGGCGAAGAAGTGCATGCCGCCGCCGCGGGCCGTGTCGCCTATGTTGGCAGTGGCTTGCGCAGCTACGGGCAACTCGTCATCGTGAAGCACCCTGAAGGATGGCTTTCCGCTTACGGCTACAACCGCGCCCCGCGCGTGAAAGAAGGCGACAACGTGCAGCGTGGCCAAGTGTTGGCGGAAGCGGGCGAAGGGCCGTTGCCAGCGGGTGGCACGGCGCCGCAGCTGTATTTCGAAATTCGCCGTCTAGGCCGCGCAGTGGACCCGCGCACGGTGTTGCCAGCGCGTTAAGGCGCGCTCAAAGACGAACCAGCGCGTTAAGGCGCGCTTACCAAGTCAAGTCGTCGGGAACGACGAAATCCTTGTAGGGGTCTTCCGCATCGGCCGCGGTGTTCGCGTTGCCAGTGTTGTTGCCCGTGTTGTTGCCCACAGGTGCGTTCGGGTCGATGACCACGGCCGGGTCGCGCTCGCGCAAACGCTCCGCAGCGCTGGCAGGAATGATGTCGTAGCGCCCGGCAAAGCTGGCGATGAGCAGCGTACCGGCCGAGAGCCCGGCGCGGCGCTCTGCATCCACCGGCACGCGCGCGATGCGCTGCCCGTTCATGAAGCTGAAGTAGTCATCCGTTTGCAACGGCGGTAGACGGTGCTGGTCGATGAGCTGGCGCAACTGCGCCGCGCGGGCACGCGCTTCCAGCTTCGCCTGTTCCTTGCGGTTCAGTTCCTGGTCGCGCAGCAGCTTGGCGGCCTGCGCGCGTTGGGCCGCCGTGGCAGCGGGGTCCGGCTTCGCGGGTTGATGGCGCGAGGGCTTAGGCTTGTGCGCCGTCGCTTGCTTGGCCTGTTGCTTGTTCGCCAACCCCAGCTTCAGGAGTTGGTCGCGGAGTGAATCAGTCATGCGTTCATTATCTCACGGGACCGGTGGTTGGGCTTGCCGCAGCGCCTGCTCCAGCAGCAGTGCCGGCACGCCGGCGCGCAGTTCGCGCTCCATCCATTCATTCACCACGGCCTCGAGAGCGGGGTCTCGCCGCATCATCACGGCTTTGGTAGAAGGTTCGAACAGCAAATTCGTGGCACGGCACAGGGCCGGGTGACGCCGCGTTTGCAGCGCTACTTCCACATCGTCGGTCACCATCAAATCGCCATCACCCGCCAGCAGCGCCGCGAAAACGGCGCGATTGTCCGCCACTACTTTCACCTGCGCTTGGTGAAACTGCGCCCGTACGAACCGCTCGTTGGTCCCGCCCGGGTTCACCAGCACCCGCACTGCGGCTTGGTCCGCCAACGCGAGTGTGGCGTAACGTTCGCCGTCCGCGCAGCGGGCGATGAAGGTCTTGCCGCCTTGGTGGTAGGGCGGAGTGAAGGCCGCCGCCGCGAGGCGGTCTGGTGTCACGCTAATGCCCCCCAGTGCTACGTCGAACTTTCCGGCGAGCAAGTCGGGCAGCAAGGTACGCCACGTGGTGCGGATGTAGCGGACTTTGCCGCCATGCAGGCCATCGAATACCGCATCTACCAAGCGCTCCGCCAGAATGACATCGGTTCCTTCCAGCGAGCCGTCCGGTTGCTCGAGACTGAACGGCGCGTAATCGCCGGTAAGACCCACGCGCAGCACCGCCGTCGTGAGTGTTCGCTGCAGCGATGCGCCAGGCGCATTTTCCAGCGCCACGAGGGCGGCCCATACGGTTGCGCGGTCCGCCTCTGGTAACTGCGCCAGCGCGGTGAGTGAAGGTTGGTGGGTGAGGTAGGCTTCCTGCAGGGTCGCCGTATCGCCCCAGTCTGCTTGGTCTCGCGCCAAGAGCCCCAACTGCTTGGCAGTAATGCGGTCGAGTTGCGGGCGTATTTCTTTGGCGAGATCCGGCACGGTCATAGTCGCGGGAAGGTCGCCCTGTGCGCGCCAGGTTTGTTGACGGCGCTCCTGCCATTCGCGCGCGAGGCGCATTTGCAGCGCGAACCAATCGCGAACCGGTTCGGTGGCGAGCCCGTACTGCGTCGCTTGCCGCGTCACTTGCTCCAGCACTTCCGCTTCGCGTGCGGCATCAAGGACCGGTTTGCCGCTACGCCATTTGGCGGCGGCCACACCGTCCATGAGCGCGAGGCGCGCGTCGATGGTCTGCAAGGTCTCGAAGGCCGTGGCGGCGGGGTTGGTGAATGCCGTGGGATGGGCCGGCGACGCCGCGCTCGCGACCAGCAGCAGCGCTGTGCCCAGCGCACGCCAAAGCTTCACAGCAGGGCCAGCGTCACGGCGCGCGCTTCACTCACCAATACGTTGTAGGTGCGGCAGGCGGCGCGTGAATCCATCACTTCGAAGCCAATGCGACGTGAGAGCATGGCACCCATGAGCGCAGCCGAGGGAAACTGCTGCCGCTCCCCGGTGCCGAGCAGTAATATTTCCGGCTGCCAGGCGAGGATTTCCGCGAAATGCTCGAAGCCGAGCGTGGCCACGGGTGCTGCCTGCCAAGGGTGGAGCAGTTGCTCTGCCGCAAGTGCCACGGGGCCTTCGAGACGGCGCGGACCCAGTTGGATGGCACCGGGGACGTACCCGGTGACGACGTTCATCGCCGGGCGGACTTCCTGCAAGAATTTCATGGGCGTTACGATACCGCATGTGGCATTTCCTAATCACTGACCTCGCTGCGCCGGCTCGGGCGACTGCCGAAGAGTTCTTGCCTCGGCTGCCGCGGTTGGAGGCCCTGCTGGCCCGCGGGCAGGTAACCGCCCAGGCGCCCAGCTGGCGGCACCATCTGCTGTCCTTGGCCGGGCAGCCATGGCCGGTCGAGCGCGAAGTGCCGGTGGGGGCGCATCTGGCAGCGGCCGCAGGTTTGTCGGCGGCTGCGGGGTGGGCCGTTGCCACCCCCGTACGCTGCGTGGCGGGTCTCGACCACGTCCAACTGCATGAACTCGGTGCGCCGCTGTCGGCGGCACTGGTGGCAGATTTCAATGCGGCGCTGGGCGGCCCTTCCGGGCAATTGCACCTCACCGTCCACGCCAATCTCTGGTCGTTCCCGCAGCCCTTGGCCGTGACGACCCACGACCCGGCGCCTTTGGTCGGGCACGACGTCGGCCCGTGCCTGCCTGCCGGGCCCGATGCTGCAGCGCTACGGCGCTGGATGACCGAAGCCCAGATGTGGCTCCACGGCGCCGGGGAACCCGGGCGGGTGAACTCGCTGTGGCCATGGGGCGTGGGCGGCGCTGCCGATGCGGCAAGCCCGCCGACCTTGCCGTGGGCGGTGGAAGGGGCTGACGCTTGGGTGGCGGCCCTGCCTTGTACGTCGGCGGCAGCCAACGCGGCAGCTGAAAGGCCCGAGCCGATCGTGACTCACGAGTCCACGCGCGTGACCTTGTGGCGCCTCGCCGACCACGCGAGTGCGGCGGGCGCTTTCGCTGCCGCTGACGTTGCGTGGAGCGAAGCGCTGCAGGCGGCGCTAAGCGAGCGCGGCGCGCTAACGGTATGGCTGGCGGGTCGTTGTCATGAACTACGCGCCGCAGACCGTTGGCGCTTCTGGCGAAGGTGGCATACTCCGCGCCCCTGGTGGCAATAAGGTGAAGGCATGAAATCGCTCGCGCAGGTGCTCGTTGGCCTGCAAGCACCGGGGACCACCCTCGCTCCTGAAGCTGCCGCGGTGCCGCTGGAGCCCGCTGTTGCAGCGCGCCCGCCGGGGAGTCGGCGCATTGAGCGCCGCGAGCAGCCCACCGTGACTCTCGACGGCCTGCCGCCGCTATTGCAGCGGCTGTACACCGCCCGTGGCGTGCAGCACGCGAACGAACTGGCCTTGGGGCTGGATGGGCTGCTGCCCATCACTTCGCTCGAGGGCGTGGAAGCGGCGGCTGAACTGCTGGCCAAGCACCACGCCGCGGGCAGCCGCGTGTTGGTGGTAGGCGACTTCGACGCGGACGGCGCCACTTCCTCGGCGCTCATGGTGCGTTGCTTGCGCGCGTTCGGCTTCAACGATCCGGGCTTTTTGGTGGGCGACCGTATCAAGCACGGCTACGGACTAACGCCTACCGTGGTCGAGCTAGCGGCCGAGCGCCAACCGCAGTTGCTCATCACCGTGGACAACGGTGTGTCGAGCATCGAGGGTGTGGCGCGGGCGCGCGAGCTCGGCATGGACGTGCTGGTCACGGACCATCACTTGCCCGGCAATACCTTGCCCGATGCGAACGTGATGGTGAACCCGAACCTGCATGGCGCGAGTTTTGGGAGCCGTGCGCTGGCGGGCGTCGGCGTGGCGTTCTATGTGATGTTGGCTACGGCGCGCCGCCTTGGCGTGCCGACGAAGCCTGTCGTGGACTGTCTCGACTTGGTGGCCCTTGGCACCGTGGCGGATGTGGTGCCACTCGACCGCAACAATCGCATCTTGGTGCAACAGGGTCTGGCGCGCATTCGCGCGGGCCGCTGCGTGCCGGGCATCCGCGCCTTGCTGGAAGTGGCCGGCAAATCGTTGGAGCGCATTTGCGCCAGCGATCTTGGGTTTCAGGTGGGCCCGCGCATCAATGCCGCGGGTCGCATGGATGACATGACCATTGGCGTCAATTGTCTGCTGTCAGTGGATGCCGTCGAGGCGCGGACGCTGGCCACACAGCTCGACACCTTCAACAAGGAACGTCGCGAAGTGGAGGCGGACATGCAGGAGCAAGCCCTCGATATTGTGAAAGCCTTGCATGCTAGCGCTGCGCGCGGCTTGCCCGCTGGCCTGTGCCTGCACGACCCAGACTGGCACCCCGGTGTAGTCGGGCTCGTCGCTTCTCGCGTCAAGGATCGCGTGCATCGTCCGGTCATCGCTTTTGCCACGGACGCTGACGGGTGCTGGCGTGGCTCGGCCCGGTCGGTACCGGGCGTGCATATTCGCGATTTGCTGGACGAAGTGAACACTCGCCATCCGGGCGTCATTGAACGCTTCGGCGGCCACGCCATGGCGGCTGGCCTCACGCTGGAAAGCGGCGCCGAAGAAACGTTTGCGCGCGCTTTCGCCACGGTGTGTGCCAAGTACCTGCCGCCGGCCCATTTGCGTGGCGTGCTCGTCACCGATGGCCCGTTGGACGTCCGCGAACTGTCCCTCGATACCGCCAAACTCCTGCGCGACGCGGGGCCGTGGGGTTCCGCATTCCCTGAGCCCACCTTCGACGGCGAGTTCGACGTGGTGGAAACGAAGGTGCTGGGTGGCAAACACTTGAAGCTGTTCGTGCGTGCGCACCCGAAGGCCAAGCCCATGGAGGCCATGGCTTTCGGGTACTTGGCCGAGGAAGGCCGGCAAACGCCGGGTGAAGGGCAGCGGCTGCGGTTGGTGTACCGCTTGGACGTGAACCACTACCTCGGCTCCGAACGGGCGCAGTTGCTGGTAGAGCATCTGGAGCCCGTGCTGGGATAGCTCGATGGACCCCTGCTGGGCCACCACTGGCACAGGGTGCCGGGGTAGGGCAGTCGGCCTGCGTACCCTGCTAGAATACGCAGATGGAAATCAACCCGATCCGCCGCCAACTGGAAGACCTCCGCGAGCGCCTCACGGCGCTGCGGGGGTATCTTTGACTACGACCGCAAGCATGAGCGCCTCGTCGAGGTAAGCCGCGAGCTCGAAGACCCCAAGGTCTGGGAAACGCCCGAGCGTGCCCAAGAACTGGGCCGCGAACGCGCCAAGCTCGAAGTGGTCTGCGGAAAAATCGACTCCGCTTCTGCCGCTACCGAAGGCGCACTCGAACTGCTCGAGATGGCTGAAGGCGAGGGCGACATGGAGGCCGTGGCCGAAGTGGCCAAGGACGCTGACCGCGTCGAGTCCGTCATCAAGACGCTCGAATTCCAGCGCATGTTCCCGGGCGAGATGGACCCGAACAGCGCTTACATGGACATTCAAGCCGGCGCGGGCGGCACCGAGGCCCAAGACTGGGCCAACATGCTCATGCGCATGTACTTGAAGTGGGCGGACCAACGCGGCTTCAAGACGGAAGTGATGGACCAGTCGGACGGTGAAGTGGCCGGCATCAAAGGCGCCACCATCCATTTCGAGGGCGATTACGCCTACGGTTGGCTGCGGACGGAAATTGGCGTGCACCGCTTGGTGCGCAAGAGCCCGTTCGACAGCGGTGGCCGTCGGCATACCAGCTTTGCCTCGGTGTTTATCTCGCCGGAAATCGACGACAACATCAGCATCGACATCAACCCCGCGGACCTTGAGACGGACACGTTCCGCTCGAGCGGCGCTGGTGGTCAGCACGTGAACAAGACGGAATCTGCGGTGCGTATCCGGCACGTGCCGAGCGGCATCGTGGTGGCGTGCCAAGGCGAACGCAGTCAGCACAAGAACCGCGCCACCGCCATGAAGATGCTCAAAGCCAAGCTCTACGAGCTCGAAGTGAACAAACGCAACGCGGCCGCGCAGGTGCTCGAGGACAGCAAGACCGACGTGGGTTGGGGACACCAGATCCGCAGCTACGTGCTGGACCAGTCCCGCATTAAAGATCTGCGCACCGGCGTCGAAATCGGCAACACCACTGCCGTGCTCGACGGCATGCTCGACCCGTTCATGGAAGCCAGCCTGAAGCAGGGTCTGTAATCCAAGCTTTCGGCCAAGCTTTCGGCCAGAACTTTAGCCAGACCTGTAGCCAGACCTGTAGCCACACAGGCAGCCTTCCCGAGGAATAACGATGACTGAAGCCATTCCCGCCGCGCCCCAAGACGAGAACCATCTCATCGCCGAGCGCCGCGCCAAGCTCCAGCGCCTGCGCGAGCAGGGCAACGCCTTCCCCAACGACTTCCGCCGCGATTCGCTGGCCGCGGACTTGACGCTGGCCTACGAGGGTAAGGATGCCGAGTGGTTGGAAGCCAACCCGACCACGGTACGTGTGGGTGGGCGCATGCTCGCCAAGCGGCTCATGGGCAAGGCCAGCTTCACGAAAATTCAGGACCGCACCGGCGAGCTGCAGCTCTATGTGACGAAGGACGCGCTGGGCGAGATCTACGAAGCCTTCAAGGGCTGGGATGTGGGCGACATCGTCGGCTGCGAAGGCACGCTCATGCGTACCCGCACTGGCGAGCTTTCCGTGAAGGCCGCCAGCATTCGCCTGCTGACGAAGAGCCTGCGCCCGCTGCCCGACAAGTGGCACGGCCTGACGGATACGGACACCAAGTACCGTCAGCGTTATGTGGATCTCATCGTTAGTCCGGAAAGCCGCAAGATTTTCCAGGCGCGTACCCGCACCGTTCGGCACATCCGCGATTTCCTCGATGCGCAGGACTTCATGGAAGTGGAAACGCCCATGATGCAGCCCATCCCCGGCGGTGCCGCGGCGCGGCCGTTCGTCACGCACCACAATGCGCTCGACATGCCCATGTACCTGCGCATTGCGCCGGAGCTTTATTTAAAGCGCCTCACGGTGGGCGGCTTCGAGCGTGTCTACGAGATTAACCGCAACTTCCGCAACGAGGGTATGAGCACACGCCACAACCCCGAGTTCACCATGCTCGAGCTTTATCAGGCCTACGCGGATTACCACGACCTGATGGACCTCGTGGAAAACCTTTTGCACGGCCTGGCAGACAACATTGCTGGTACGCGCGAATTGGTTTACCAAGGCACGCCCATTAGTGTGGCTGGCAAGTTCCGCCGCGTGAGCGTGGCAGACAGCATTCTCGAGATGAACCCCGGTCTCGACGCCACGCGTTTGCGGGACCTCGACTACCTGCGCGGTGTCTGTGCCGACATGGGCATTGTTCCAGAGGCGCACGATGGCGCGGGCAAGCTGCAGATTGAAATCTTCGACAAGACGGTGGAGCACACGCTGGTGCAGCCCACTTTCGTCTACGCGTACCCCACCGAAGTGTCGCCGCTGTCGCGTTGCAACGACGCCGACCCGTTCCTCACGGACCGGTTCGAGTTCTTTGTGGGCGGACGCGAACTGGCGAATGGCTTCTCGGAGCTGAACGACGCCGAAGACCAAGCGGCGCGTTTTGAGGCCCAAGTGGCCCGCAAGGGTGCTGGCGATGAAGAAGCCATGTTCTTCGATGCGGACTACATTCGTGCGCTGGAATATGGCTTGCCGCCGACAGCCGGCCTTGGCATCGGCATCGACCGCTTGGTCATGTTGCTGACGGACGCGCCGAGTATCCGCGACGTGTTGCTGTTCCCGCACCTGCGTCCAGAAACCTGAAGTCAGGGCGGGCAGGTAGCGAATGGACACCAAGCCCGCCATTGCCCGCGCCGCGCCTATTGGAGTGTTCGATTCCGGCGTGGGCGGCCTAACCGTGCTGCGCGCGCTGGCGGAACAATTGCCCGCCGAGCGCTTCCTTTACCTTGGTGACACCGCGCGTTTGCCTTACGGCACCAAGACCGCGGACACGGTCATCCGCTATTCCGTGCAATGCGCCGGGCGTTTGGTAGAGCGCGGCGTGAAGGCTCTGGTTGTTGCCTGCAACACTGCGAGCAGCGTGGCTTTGCCTGCCTTGGCGGCGGCGTACCCCGGTATTCCAGTGCTGGGTGTGGTGGAGCCAGGCGCGGAGGCGGCCGTCGCCGCCACCCGTAACGGCCACGTGGCGGTTATTGCTACCGAAGGTACTGTACGCGGTGGGGCGTATTTGCGGGCGTTGCAGACGCGCCGGCCGGGGCTACGCGTGACGCAAGTTCCGTGCGCACTATTCGTTTCGTTGGCTGAAGAGGGCTGGACGGACGGCGCCGTGGCGGAAGCGGTAGCGCATCGCTACCTCGATACGGTCTTCACGGGCCCCGATGCGCCCGATACCTTGCTGCTGGGTTGCACGCACTTTCCCGTGTTGAAGGCGATGCTTGGTCGGGTCGTGGGTTCAGGTGTGACGCTGGTCGACAGCGCCGCTACCACTGCGGCAGCCATGGAGGTTTTGTTGGCCGGCATGGAGGCGCGGGAGCAAGCTCCCTCCTACAGCGACGTCTCGCGCTTCCACTTTCTGGCTACCGACGGCCTGGAGCGCTTTGCGCGGGTGGGCGCCACCTTCATGGGCACACCGATCGCCACGGACGAATTGGAACTCGTAGACCTCTAGGGAGTCGCGAGCAAGCTCGCTCCCACAGGTGCCGCGGCACATGCAGGTGCTTCTTCGGGTTAGCGCGCCTCGCGCAAACGCTTCAAGGCAGGTGCCTCGGCGTCTTCAATGCCCGGCGGAACGTTTTCGTACCAGTGGATATTCACGAAGCCCTTCGGGAAGGTGCGGTACAGCTGCGCCTTCAGCTTCGGGTCCACCAATTTCAACGTGCCGCGGGCGGCACTGAAATTGCCGGCCGACTTGGTGATGCGCGCGGCAATTTCCGGGCGCGAAGCGAAGTTGATCCACGCGTAGGCAGCCGCGTCGTTGCCGCCCTTCGCCGGAATGGTGGTGGCCACAATCCAACCGAGCATGCCGGATTTCGGCGTTACGTAGCGCACCGGCGCGGCCTCGCGGTTCAATGCCCAGGACGGCGAGTCCCAGAACATGGCGGCGGTAATCTGCCCGGAACGGAAGGCGTCCTGCAGTTCCTTCTCGCCACTGAAGATTTTGCCCGCATTGCGCTGGCAGGGAATGAGCTTGTCCACGACGCGGTTCGCCATGGCGGCGTAGGCCTTCGGATCGCGGTAGAGCGCGAAGGGGTCTTCGCCGTAGGCGAAGGCGAAAGCAATGAGCACCGGACGCACCGCGCGCATTGCCGTCTTGCCGCGCAGGTCTTCCCGACAAAGGTCGGTGTAGTCGTTAACGTTCTTGGCCCGCCGCGTATTCACGGTCAGGCCTTCCGTGCCCCACAAGTAGGGAACGCCGTACACCTGGCCATTCACGGTGGTGTTCTTCTGGGTGGCTGCCATCATTTCCGGCAGGAAGCGGTCCACCTGAATGCGGCTAAGGTCCAGCGGCTTGTAGATACGGTACTGCTGCTGCGCACCCGCGACGCGGTCGTGGGAGGGGTGCACGAGGTCGTAGCCGGCACCACCGCTGCTACGCAGACGCGCAATGATGTCTTCGTTGTTGGTCAGCGTGACGACAATCTCCACGCCGGTTTCCTTGCGGAAATCTTCAGCCACATCCGCAGGGATGTAGTCCGACCAGGTGAGTACCCGCAGTTTGCCGGGGTCCGCCGCGGCGACCAAGGGGACGCCGAGCGCGAGGAGAAGCAGGCCGAAGCGGAGAGTTTTCATGGCAGCGGAGGTTAACCCGTCGTCGTTCAGGTTGTCACCTTTAGTAATGTTGTCACCACTGTCGCCCTGCAAAAAGGCTAACATCGACGCAGCCCGGCTCGGGGATTCTCCGCCGGCGACTTCAGGCAAACACGCACGGGTACCCGGGAAGTGGCAGCAGCGAACGACATCCTGGAAGCGGTAGCGGAGGTGCTGGCGCGATTGGCCGAGGAACTGGCCTTCGCTGAACCCGGCACGGATACGGCTTTGCTTCCCGTGAACGCTTTGCTGATGGATCTGGAACAGGTCCCGGCAGGTGCCCTTCCGGGTTCGCTGGTGGCTGCGTTGGCGCTGCCCCGCGGGTGGATTGATGCCACGCTGGACGGCAGTGGCAAGTTCGACGAGGCGACCCTGCAGCGCCTGAACGTATGGCATGGCTGGGTGCTCGACTGCCTGATGAGCGAATCCGCAGGGCTGGACGCACCAGAAGCACCGCCCGAACTGACCGTGGAGACCGCGCCGGCCACGCCTCCGGCCGTAGCAGCCCCTG
Source organism: Candidatus Planktophila lacus (assembly GCA_943331345.2). GTDB lineage: Bacteria > Pseudomonadota > Gammaproteobacteria > Steroidobacterales > Steroidobacteraceae > CAIOHZ01. Next base: position 30,182 of record CALQLF020000023.1, read on the forward strand.
CGCCGCCGGCCCCCGTGGTTGCGGCTCCAGCAGTCCCCGCACCGTCACCGGCGCCCGCACCCGCGGTAGTGCCCGCTGCAGCCCCCGAGGCTCCTTCCATGCCTGCTCCTGCCGCAGCGGCCGCCGAAGCGGCACCCGCCGCCGGTATCGCCACGATGGTGTTGCGGCTCCCCGGGGACCTCGATCTGCTCGGCGAATTCCACAGCGAGTCGTTGGAACTGTTGCGTTCCATCGAGCAAGCCGTACTGACGCTAGAAGAATCCCCGACGGCGGCTGAGGCCATCAACGCCATCTTCCGCGCCTTTCATACGTTCAAGGGCAGCGCGGGCTTCTTGCAGTTGGACGCCTTGCGCGATTTCGCGCATGAGTTGGAGTCCTTGCTCGAAGTCGTCCGCAGTGGCGAGGTGAAGGTCTCTCGTCCGGTCATCGATTCCATCCTCGCCGGCGCTGACGTGCTGGCGGAATGCACGCGCGAGGTGGGCTTGCAGGTGGGCGGGGTGAACCCTGGCCAACCCATCCCAGTGCCGTCGGGACCTGTATTGGCACTGGTCCGCGCCGCCTTGCGCGGAGAAGCGCCGCCGGCCGCAGCACCGCCAGTGGCTGCGGTGGCTGCCGCCCCGGTTGAAACCCCGGTGGCGCCGCAGGCAACGGCCGAGGCTTCGGCCCAAGCGGTTGCCACGCCTGCCACGGCTGCTCCCGCCGCTCCGGCGCCCGTAGCAGCGGCGGCACCCGCCCCGAAGGCCGCGGCGCCTGCCCAGGCCGCCGCCGACAATTTCGTTCGTCTTGACGCCTCGAAGCTGGACGACTTGGTCAACCTCGTCGGTGAACTGGTCGTGGCGCAGGCTTTCGTCGTGGAAAGCGGCGAGGTGCGCGCTTCCGCGAATTTGGAGCTGGCCCATGCCGTACGCAAACTGGCGCGCATTACGCGCGAGTTGCAGCACAACGCCATGTCGTTGCGCATGGTTCCCGTGGGCGGGCTCTTCCGGAAAATGACGCGGCTCGTGCGTGACCTGGCAGCTTCCCAAGGCAAGCAGGTGCGGTTGGTATTGAAGGGCGAAGACACCGAACTCGACCGACAGTTGGTGGAGAAGATGGGCGACCCGCTCATCCACATGATTCGCAATTCAGTCGACCATGGCCTCGAGACTGCTGAGCAGCGAATTGCCGCCGGTAAAGACCCGACCGGTACCATCGAACTTTCCGCTGCCCATCGGCATGGCGGTATCGTGCTGCGGGTATCGGACGACGGTCGCGGCCTGAACGTCGAACGTTTGCGTGCCAAAGCCATCGAGAAAAAGCTGCTGGACCCGACGGTGCAGTTGGACGCCCAGGCAGCGCTGGAATTGGTCTTTCTGCCCGGGCTGTCCACGGCGACGGCCATCACCGATATTTCGGGGCGCGGCGTGGGTATGGACGTGGTGCGCGGACATATCGAGAGCCTACGTGGGCACGTGCACATTGAATCCACACCCGGTGCTGGTGCCGCCTTCACTATTCGCCTGCCACTCACCCTGGCCCTCATCGACGGCTTGCTCGTGGGGCTGGGCGATGAACGTTACATAATCCCGGCCTTGGCGGTGCGCGAGACCTTCCGTCCTAAACCGGGCGGGGTCTCCACGGTGCATGAGCAGGGGGAGATGGTCGCGTTCCGTGGTGAGCAGTTGCCGGTCATCCGGCTCGGTCACGTGCTGCGTCGTCCTGCCCGCGCGGTTCAGCCGGAACAAGGCATAATCGTGGTGGTGGAGTCGGGCAACACGGTACGTGCCTTGCTCGTCGACGAATTCCTCGGCAAACGCGAAATCATCATCAAGAACATGGGCGATACTTTTGCCGGACAGACACTGGTGGCGGGCGGCGCCATCCTCGGCGACGGTTCCGTTGGGCTTATCCTCGACGTCGACTCCGTCGTTCGTGCTCCACGCATGGCAGTTCCGGTAGCAACCACGACGCAAATGGTGCAGGCATGACCACCCACTCCGTGCCCGCGCCGGGCCGCTTTCTCACTTTTCATCTAGGTGCCTCTTACTACGGGGTGCCCATCCGGGAAGTTCGTGAAGTGGTGCGCTTGTGCCCCATCACGGGCGTGCCGAACATGCCCGTCCATATTCGTGGCGTCATCAATCTGCGTGGTTCGGTGTTGCCGGTGTTCGACCTGCGTGCCAAGTTCGGCATGGCCGCGGTGGACTATGACGACCGCGGCTGTATCGTTGTCTTCGACCGCCAGCAAGACCGTCCGCGGCAAGCAGGCGCTATCGGCGCCATCGTGGATGGCGTGGACGACGTGCTGGTCCTGGCTCAATCGCAGTTGGCTTCTGCCCCCGATTTTGCCGGCAGTGTCGAGGCCGACTACCTCCTGGGTGTCGGCACGACGGCGGACCGCGTGTTCTCTCTGCTGCACATGAAAAACATCCTCGCTGCCGATGGCAGCGTGCTCATGCCAACAATTACCCCCAAGGCCGCCGCGGGCGGCACAGAGTCCCAATGAATACCAGTGGTTGGACCATTACGCGCCGCATCACCATGGGCCTTGGTGCCCTGCTGGCGATGCTCGTTCTCATCAGTGCGCTCGCTTTGCTGCGCATGGCTTCGCTCCGCGGCAACGTCGGCGGCTTGGCGGAGAATTCCTTGCCGAGCGTGGTGCTGCTGGGTGAGGTTTCTGTCCGCGTACAACGCCAGCAGCTTAACCGCAGCAAGATTCTCGATGCGCCCATCGATGAGGCGCAGCGCTTGGAGAAGGACAACAACGCTCTCGAAAAAGAGGTTGTCGGCTTTCTCGACGAATACGAATCCAACTTCGTCCTGGATGACGACACCCGCCGTCTCTACGCGGATATGCGCACGGCGCACGACGCCATCGTCACCACGCGCGCGAAAATCACTGCCTTGGATGAAGCCGGGTCGGGCGACGAATTCGCGCAGCTCATCGAGCAGCAGCGGCTGATCAAGGAAGTGCAGGATCCGAACTACGCGCGCTTCCTGACTGCCGTGCAGGCTGCTGCCACGCACAGTTACAAGGAAGGCCAATCAGTGGCGGAGTCGAGCCGCACTTCCACGGGCTACACCATGTGGCTGCTCGGCATTGTTTCTCTGGCCGCCATGGTGGGGGCGGGCTTCTTGGCCTGGGTGACCGTGCGCGAGATTGCAACCGCGCTCGGCGGCATTACGGTCGACCTTAACCGCGGTGCACGGCATACGGCTGCGGCGGCACGCCAAGTGGCTATTGCCAGCCAGTCGCTGTCCGGTGGTGCCAGCGAGCAGGCGGCGGCCATCGAGGAAACGAGCACCTCGCTGGAAGAGATGTCGGCCATGATTCGCGCGACTGCCGAAAATTCGCAGAAGGCGAAGGCGCTCGCCTCGGATGCCCGCTCCGTCGCTGGTGCCGGGCTTGGCACCATGGAACTCATGTCGGCGGCCATGGAAGAGATTGGTACCGCGAGCGCCGACGTTTCCAAGATCGTCAAGAACATCGACGAAATTGCCTTCCAGACCAACATTCTCGCTTTGAACGCCGCGGTGGAAGCAGCGCGTGCCGGTGAAGCTGGTGCTGGCTTCGCAGTGGTGGCGGATGAAGTGCGTTCGCTGGCCCAGCGCAGTGCTGCTGCCGCCCGCGAGACTGCCGAGAAGATCGACGTGGCCATTGCCAGCGCCCGCCGCGGTGCGGAGCGCAGTGCCGAGGTCGCCCGTTCGCTCAAAGAGATTACGGACAAGGTTATTGCTACCGACATGCTGGTAGCAGAAATTGCCACGGCAGCCGGTGAGCAGGCGCAAGGCGTTACGCAAGTGAACACCGCTTTGGCCCAGATGGACCGCATTGCCCAAAGCAATGCCGCCAGTGCCGAGCAGAGCGCCACGGCTGCCGAGCAGTTGGACGTGCAGGCGGCGAACTTGAAGCAGAGCGTGGAGCGCCTCGAAGGCTTGGTGGGTCGTGTCGACGACCACGGTGAAGCCGCGGCCGAGGAGGAGGAGGCGGAGTCAGCGGGGATGGATGGGCGGGTGCAGCGTATGGCCCGGCTCGAGCGCGCCCCCCGTGTTTCATCGCAGGCGCTGAGCCGCATCCCGATGCCGGCGATTCCTCGCCAGTCGCGAGATGACGAAGACTTCCGCCGGTTCTGAAGCTAGTCGCCAGTGAATAGTGCTGCCGCCCTTCCGCTTGCTGGTGGCAGCATCTCGCCGCGGGCGTTTCGTACGATTGTAGAGGTGGTGCACAGCTACTGTGGCATTGCGCTCGGGCCCGACAAGCAGAACCTCGTGGCGAACCGTTTGCGCAAGCGCTTGGTGGTGCTTGGGCTGCGCACCTACGACGACTATTGCGACCTGCTTGCTGCCGACAGCACCGATACTGAGATCGAGTCGCTCATCGACTTGATCACCACCAACCACACCTTGTTTTTTCGTGAACCGGAGCACTTCCGGTTCTTGAGTGAGCGGGTGTTGCCGCTACTGGGGCCGACCATGGCCCGTAGCGGCAAGCCCGTGCGCATGTGGTCCGCGGCGTGTTCCTCTGGTGAAGAACCGTACACCATGGCTATTGTTGCTGCCGAGACGCAGCGCCGCGAGGGTGGTTTTCAATGGCGCTTGCTGGGCTCGGACATTTCCCGGGCGATGGTCGCGGCGTCCACTCGTGCCGTGTACTCGTCCTCCAGCCTCAACGGCGTTCCAGCGGATCTGCTGCATCGTTACTTCCTGCGGGGGGTACGTTCGCGGGATGGTTACGTACGGGTTGATCCGGAGTTGCAGCGGCAGGTGCGGTTTGATCGCATCAATCTGCTCGACCCGGTGTATCCCGTCGGCGAGCTGCAGCACGTCATCTTCTGCCGCAACGTCATGATTTATTTCGACGAGGAGTCGCGGGCCAAGGTCGTCAAACAACTCGTGCGTCACTTGTTGCCGGGTGGCTACTTGTTTGTGGGCTATTCGGAAAGTTTGGGCGGCTTGGCGCACGGGCTCGAAGCCGTCAGCCATGGCGTGTATCGGCGGCCATGAACAGCGCCCTCCGTCGCGTGCGTGTCCTCGTGGTCGATGACTCGGCATTGGCGCGGCGCGCCATTCATGAAGCCTTGACGAGCGACCCGGCGATTGAGGTCGTCGGCATGGCGGCGGATGCCTACCAGGCCCGCGAGCAGATTCTGGCGCTGGAGCCGGAAGTCATCACGCTCGACTTGCAGATGCCGCTCATGGATGGACTCACGTTCCTGAAGATCCTGCAGGAACATCACCCCATACCTGTCATCGTGGTCAGTTCCTTGACGCCGGCCGGTTCCGAACTGGCGATGGAAGCGCTGGAGGCCGGCGCTGTGGACGTCATTCAGAAGCCGGAGGGTTCGCGTCCAGCGCTGCAATTGGCGCGCCGGCTGCCCGCCTTGGTGCGTGCTGCAGCTCGTTCGCGGCGTACCGGCGTGCGCGAAAAAACGACTCCGACGGCTGCGGTTGCGGCATGGTCCGGTCCCGTGGATGGTCGCAGGGTCATTCTCATCGGTGCTTCCACCGGTGGCGTGGAAGCCTTGCGTTTCCTGTTGCCACAGTTACCGCCGGGCCTCCCGCCCATTGTGGTGGTGCAGCACATTCCGCCGAACTTCTCGCGGGTCATGGCCGAGCACATCAACCGCTTGGCACCCTACGAGGTACGCGAGGCGGTGGATGGCGAACTACTGCGCCCGGGCCTTTGCGTGGTCGCGCCCGGCGATTTTCACGTGTTGCTGCAACGCTATGGGAACGGCTATCGGGTGAAGCTGTCGCAGACCGCTCCAGTCAATCACTGTCGCCCGTCGGTAGACGTGCTCTTCCGTTCAGGAGCAGAACAGGCGGGCGCACACGCGGTGGCGGTAGTGCTGACCGGCATGGGCGCGGATGGCGCACGTGGCATGCAACTCTTGCGCGCCGCCGGTGCAAGGACTTTGGCAGAATCTGAAGAAAGCTGTGTGGTGTTCGGCATGCCGCAAGCGGCCATCAAGACCGGCGCAGTAGAGCGGGTCGTTCCGTTACAGCAGATGCCGCGCGCTATTCTGGATGTTCTCCGTCAGGAACCGGTGAAATGACTCAGTCCGCAAAAGAAAACTCGGCGCTGGGCGCTGCTGCGTTGGCAAGCGCCGCCCAAGAAGTGCTTGGTGCCGCCTGGGGCTGTGTTCCGGATGATGGCTCGGCCAATGCGTCTGCCGATGCTCCGGCGAATACTTCTGGCAGTGCCTTGCCGTCGGCCGCTTGGTACGGCAGCGCTTTGCCCTTGTCCGTGGATGGCCTGCGTCAAGAACTGCAGTTGCAGGCAACGGTGGGCGTCGTGGCTGGTTTGTTGCCGCGCATGCTCGGCCGCGCTGCGTCCGCCGAAGAAGTGGACGAGATGGCGGAAGAACTAGTGGCTGAATTGGTGAACCAGGTAGCCGGGCATTTGGCTGGGTTACTGGGTGAGGATGGCATGGAAGTGGAACTAGGTATCCCGACTTGGTTGCCCATCGGCACGAACTTGAGCACCACACCGATTAGCGGGGAGGGTCCTCGGGCAGAGGCCGTTGTGCGCTGGACGCTTGATGGGAATCCGCTCGTGCTTTCGCTGTCTTGCGCTGCTGCGAGCCTTTCATGAAAGCGCCCGTCATCCTGACAGTTGATGACAGCCGCGTGCTGCGTCTCTCGCTGGTGGAACTGTTTCGCCCCTACGACTGCCAATTGGTGCAGGCCGCCGATGGCCTGCTGGGCTTGGCCGCCGTGCGCGAACATCACCCGGACCTGGTGCTGCTGGACTACAACATGCCCGTCATGGATGGGCTTGGCATGCTGCGCGAACTGCGCGCGGACCCGGCCCTTGTGGCCACGAAGGTCATCATGCTCACTGCCAACAACTCTCCCCAGACGCTCGCGGCTGTTGCGCGGCTCGGGGTACGCGACTATGTCCTCAAGCCGCATGACGGCCCGTCGTTGCTGGCGAAGGCCGCGCGGCTCGTTAATCTCGTTCCCCGTGAAACCGCTGAATGAACCAGGTGACCCATGACTGAAACCTCCTCGATGTCGGCTGTGGCCGAAGGCGCTCCCGATCCTGCCGCCATGCTGGGGCTAGCCCAGGTGCTGGTGGTCGACGACAGCCGCTTGATGCGCCTCGGGCTCATTCGCGCGCTCAAGGAACTGGGCATCCAGTCCATCGCCGAAGCGGGCAACGGCCGCGAAGCTTTGGAGAAGATTCGCGCGACCTCGTTCGATCTCATGCTGCTCGACATCGAGATGCCCGAGATGAACGGTTTGGAATTGCTGCAGGCCATGAAGGATGAACCCGCGCTGGGGCGCGTGCCGGTCATCGTCATCTCCAGTTCCGAACAGATCGACACGGCGGTACGCTGTATCGAGGCGGGCGCCGAAGACTACTTGCCCAAGACGTTCAACCCGACACTGCTGCGCGCGCGCGTTACTACTTCCATCGACAAGAAGCGGTTGCGTGATCTCGACGCCAGGCGCGTCATCGAACTGCAGCGCGAAAAAGACTTGTTGGAGCAGACGCAGCGTCGCCTCGACGAGGAACTGGCGGAGGCCATGCGCTATATCCGCTCCAGCCTACCCGAGCCCACCACCTCGCCGTTGAAGATCGACTGGTTTTACCAGCCGTCGACGGAACTCGGCGGTGACGCCTTCGGTTACCACTGGATCGATGACGACCATTTCGCCGTTTACTTGTTGGACGTGTGCGGCCACGGCGTGGGCGCCTGTTTGCTCGCCGTTACTGCCATCAATGTCATTCGTTCCGGTTCCCTGCCGGGAGTCGACTTCCGCGATGCCGCGGCCGCGATGGGTGGCATTAGCAATGCGTTCCTGTGCGAGAAGCACAACGACATGTATTTCACCTTGTGGTACGGCGTGTACCGCAAGTCGACCCGCACGCTCAGCCATGCCAGCGGAGGACACCCGGCCGCCTTGTTGCTTTCGGCGCCCGACGCCGCCGGACAATGCACCAGCGAACGCTTGCGTTCTCCGGGCCTCATTGTTGGTGTCATGGAAGACATCCAGTACACGGCGCAGACGCTGCAGGTGCCGGAGGGCTCATCGCTCATTGTGTTGTGCGACGGCTGCTTCGAAATCATGGACCAGCAGGGCGTGGACGCCACGTTCGAAGATTTCGAAAACTACATGCAAAAGCATGGCACCGCACCGGACGGCCTCGAGTCGTTGTTCGGCTGGGC
>CALQLF020000024.1 GCA_943331345.2 Candidatus Planktophila lacus
GGCTAGCGCCACAGTTGTTCGCATCCATTGCCGAAGTGCAGCTTTGCGCGACTGCGTGGCTGTGGAACTATAATCACGAAAGACCGAATATGGCCTTGGGTGGCATCACCCCAAACCAGCGGCTGACCATGGCCGCTTAGCTCTACTTCCCAGAGCCGTCGAAAGTGGGGGGATTACCTGGTGACTTCGGTGGCGGGGGTTCCTGCCGGTCTCATCTGTTGCAAAGGGGAGTGGTCTACTGCTCAATTCATTGATGTTGAAACCCGGGAGCGCAGGGAGGTTTCGTTAAATATCAGGGGCGAGATAACTGCAAATGTTATTGACCATGAAATCTTGGATGTGAGAAAAATAAAAGGCAAAAAAAAGATATTCGTAAGCGGGTTGAGTTGGGGTGGAGATGAGTATGTCGCGACGCTCTTCTCGATATCTTTGGCTGACGGGGATGTAAAAATTGTCGACCGATCGAGATTCCGGGCGGCCTCTTGGTTGACTGATGCATCGGGCGCCGTGCGCGTTCGTTCCGAGTATGATCGGGCCTCAAAAAAATGGCGCGCGGTGATTAAAACTGCTAGCGCTGGCGAAAAAACGCTTTCTGGTGAGTCCCAAGGCGACTCGCCAAGCATATGCGGATTTTTGAGTGACGAAAACACAGCGCTGCTTCGAGTGCCTGGTTTGGACGGGGAGGCGGCCAGCTCGAAGGTGTCTTTGCTTGATGGAACGGTTTCATCTCCAGATGCGGGCGAGTCGGAAGGTCTTGCCTGCATGCGTGACCTCGGAACCGGGAAAATCTATGCAACCCGCAGTTTTGAGCGCGGATATGAATTTGATGACGTTGCGGTAAAGCACGCGTGGAATTTCCTTAAGGCGCAGCATCCCGACGGCGCTCTCGAGATGGTGTCGCACACGGCGGATTTTAGGACGATCGTATTCTCGGCAGCGGACCCCAAGGAGGGGTTTTTCGTCGCTTTGATGGATGTCCCCACGAAGCGGGTTGTAAAGCTCGGGGAAATCTATAAGGGCATGGGGCAGATTGCTGCTTCAAAGTATGTCTCATTCAAGGCACGTGACGGATTGAGACTGCCCGCGGTAGTTACTCTTCCGGCGCGCGAGAATCTGCACGATCTGCCGATGGTCGTTGTTCTTCGAGATGGGCTGGCTGGCGTCGCTACCACTGATTTCAATCCGTTTAGAGAGTCCCTCGTACGGCAAGGATACGTAGTGGTTGAGCCTAATGTTCGTGGAGCATACGTAGACTCCACATTGCGCCGTTCTGGCTATGGCGAGTTCGGCGGCAAATCTCAGGACGACATCGTTGACGGTGTAAAGTTCTTCGTGACGGCCGGTTTGGTCGACCCCAAGAGGGTGTGCGTTGTCGGTTTCGGCTACGGCGGCTACAAGGCGATGTCGGCTCTGGCCAAAATGGACTTTGGCTTCAGGTGCGGCGCTGCAGTGGGCGGATTTTTTGATGTCGTATCCGTGTTCGAATATTTCCGGAGTGAAAAGAAAATTTCGTATGAGGGTCAATGGCTTGAAAGATATTTAGGTACTACGGCCGAGAAGCTTGCGCTGTACGATTCATTTTCTTTGTTGGGAAGAGCGGGCTCGATACGCGCTCCAGTGCTTCTGATTCATTCAACCGACGATACGGTCTTTCCCCTTCGGCAGAGCAAGTTGATGTTCAAGGCGCTGAAAGAAAAGGGTGCGGATGTTCAATTCGTACCATTGCGTGGTGACGATCATTGGTTGTCCGTCGATGAGACGCGAGGTCAAATGCTCGATTCCGTCGCGTCTTTTCTGTCGCGCCATAACCCGCCGTAGGAGTTGCAGCCCTAAAACGAGCCAGAGACTCGTTCTGGGGCAAGCGATACTAGTTAGGCCGCCCCGTCGCTCCACCTACTGCTTGATGGTAGTTTGCCTGCAGATATTCAGCGGCAATTCTCGCGATTCGCTTCAGCATGTCGTTGTCGGTGGCTCCTACCGACCAAGCTCCGCCGTAGGCGGCAGCTTGTTGATAGAAGTATGGTTCGGCGATAACGCGGTCGCCGGGCTGAGCAACTACGCTAAGGCGCATCACTACGTAGGAATTGCCCGCGAGCGCTCCGGCAAAGAAGCGAGTCGCTCCCCCGACTTTCTTGATGCTCTCGATCTTTGGCGTAATGACCAGTGTGGTTTCGTTTTCAGCAGTAGGGCTGGCGTTCCACGTGGTAATGATGGGGAGAACCATGCTGGTCAAGTGAGTCTGCACAACCGACGTCACGTCCTTCTTTCCTTTGTCTGCCGCGACTTCCGGCGATAGTTCCAGAGGCTTCAGTTCGAACGCGTGGAACGCGGAAAATGCCTCGGCGGGTGCTGGGTTCTGCATTTGTGCTGCGGCACCATGGAAATAGAAGGCAGCAGCCAGAAAAATGGCTGGGGTTAGGCGCTGAATTTTCAATTTTTTCTCCCTTCGCCGGAGTGTTTACCGGCTTTGATCGGTCGATACATTAATGGTTTGCAACGCGTTGGCGTGTGCCAAGAGCTTATTTCATGAACGACTGGGGTACGGTTTTCGTAACCGCTGCGGCCTTCCACGAGTATCGCTAGTCGGAGTAACGGTCGGGGGGCGAAAACAAGGGCTGTCCAAGTTTTCCCGCCTTCAATATACGGTGTAACAGATTTTTCGCTTAACGCAAATCGGCAGTTCCCCAAGGCGTCGAACAAGTCCAGACCTAGCGCCTTGCCCGCTGCTTCTTTAAGTACCCAAAGCTCCACGAACGCGGTTTGTCGTTCGTTGTCAGCAAGCGTTTTCAGCCAGGCGTATTCCTCCGGGGAGTACGCGAACTCCGCCAGTGACAGCACGTCACGCTCGCGAATCCATTCCAAATCCACGCCGATGCGGCTGCCGGCGACGTTTTCTCCATAGGCAGCGAAGCCCCCGGAATGCGACAAGCCGGGGCCGGGAACCGGCTCGATGCCGCGCGCCCGTAGAGCCGCGAACAAATCGGTTCGCGCGGCTTGGTCAGCTTGCCGGTCGCGTTTAGGCGGTGTCTGGGTGTCCTTTCCCAACAGCCAGAGTCCCGCCGTAACGGGGCCGACCTGCGGGTTGGGCGATGCATTTGGTAACATCAGGGTCAAGGGAGTAGGGGGGTCGAGCTTGAAAAAGCTGCTCGGTTGGCTTGGCTACGGCTGGAGGCTGGTGGGTACTGCCCTCAGTTTCTCCCTTTTCGGTGTCATTGGCATCCTTCTGGGCCTACTTTTCTTTCCGCTGACGCGGCTTTTACCTTTGGGGCCGGCCCTGCGTCGCGAACTCGGTTGCCGGATCGTTTGCGCTTGTTTTCGCGGCTTTATCGGGTTCATGCGCCTGGTAGGCGTATTGACCTACGACTTCCGTGCCATCGAGCGGCTCGGGCAGCCGGGGCAACTCATCCTCGCGAACCACCCCTCGCTCATCGATGTGGTGTTTCTGATCGGCTTCACTCGGCGTGCGGGCTGTGTGGTGAAAGCTGCGCTTTGGAAAAACCCGTTCACTGGCGGCGTGGTTGCCAGTGCCGGCTATGTGCCCAATTTTCCCACTGTGTTGATGGTGGAGGGAGCCGCCGCAGTCCTTGGGCAAGGCTACCCGGTCATCATGTTTCCTGAAGGTACCCGCACTACTCCCGGCGCCCCTCTGGATTTTCACCGGGGAGCGGCGAGCGTCGCGGTCCGGGCCGCCCGCGTCGTCACGCCGGTGTTCATCTGGGTCGACCCCACTACCCTGACCAAGGAGGAGCCTTGGTACCGCATCCCGTTTCGGCGGCCGCATTTCACGCTCGTTGTAGGGGATGACCTTGACCCCTCGACATTCGTGGTCGGGACGTCTTTACCGATAGCCGCTAGGGCTCTGAATGCCCACTTGCTCGAGTTATTTTCTGGAGCTCTGGAAGCAGGTCCGGCGCGAGCCAAGGACACAGCGGTACTCCACGAAACTGGTATTATTCGTGACAGTCTTTCGGGGAAAACGGGATGAAAACACAGGAAGAAATCCTGGCGCATGTCCGCGAGGTTCTAGCCGAGCTTTTCGAAATTGACCCCTCGCGCGTCAATCCCGAGGCGCATCTTTACAACGACCTCGAAATCGACAGCATCGACGCCGTCGATCTCATTGACCGTATCCGTCGCTATACGGGCAAGAAGGTCTCTGGCGAGGATTTCCGTTCGGTACGGACCATCGGTGACCTTATCAAGGTGATCGAACGCATCACCGCCGTTGATTGATACTGTGAGCGACTGATTCCGTCAGCATGCAGCCTGCGCACCCGAACGAGTCAGACGGTTTGGGGCTGGTCGCCCGGTGGGCACCCGCCATGGATGGTTCCGATCTGTGGTTTGTTGTGCCCGGAGAAGCCGGGGCAAGGGTCTTCCGGAAGGGCGGATGCTTCGCCTTTCAAGACGCGTGTACCACTTGGGCTGCTGCCATGAAGTTGGACCCCACTCGGCTTGCCGTCGTCGATGAGTTGCCTGCCGATGGATGCGCGGTGAGTGGTGTGTCGGCGCTCCCTTCGGTGGATGCGGTACTACCGGATGGTGTCGGCGTGACGAACCTGTCGCTGCGTATTCCCTTCGGGTTGTCGATTTTTTCCGGCCATTTTCCCACCGTGCCTATCGTCCCCGGAGCGATGCTGGTGGGGTGGGTCACCGTTCTCGCCGAAAATCACCTAGGGTGGAAGCCCGCAGGCATAAGTATTCCCGCTGTGAAGTTCCGCAGAATCGTTCAACCCGGTCTGCGCTTATCGTTGAAATTGCAGTTGGATTCCACCGCGCGTCGGCTTGATTTTCGTTACAGCGGCACCGGCGGACTCCATGCCGTTGGCGCCCTGCAAGTAGTCGAATGATGGTGGCGAATGGCATGCGAATCTGTGCGGTCATTCCTGTGTACAACCACGAGACCGCAGTCGGCGATGTAGTGGGCGGCTTGTTGTCTGCGGGGTTGGATTGTTTGCTCGTCAACGATGGCTCCAATGCAGTTTGTACACAGGTGCTGGACGGGTTGGCAGCCGCTCATGGGGGCGCCGTGCGTGCTCTGCACCGGGTCGCGAATGGCGGTAAAGGGGCGGCCGTGGTCGACGGGCTTCGCGAGGCCGGACGCCTCGGGTACACCCATGTGCTGCAGGTCGATGCCGATGGGCAGCATGCCCTAGCGGACATCCCCGTGTTTCTGGAGGCGGCGGCACGCTCGCCCGATTCCTTGGTGTGTGGGCAGCCGGCTTTCGACTCCTCCATGCCGCGTGCGCGTCGCTATGGCCGCTACCTGACCCATGTCTGGGTGTGGATAAACACCCTATCGTTCGACATTCCCGACTCGATGTGCGGTTTTCGCGTTTACCCGCTCCGCCCAGTGCTGGCCATGCTCGACGATGAGCGCGTCGGCTTGCGGATGGATTTCGATATCGAAGTGCTGGTTCGTTTGCACTGGCGGGGCGTGCGAATGCTGTGGCTGCCCACCCGCGTCACCTACCCGAGCGATGGTATTTCGCATTTCCGTGTTTTCCTCGATAACTTCCTCATCACGCGCGTGCATACGCGCCTGTTCTTCGGGATGGTACGGCGGCTGCCCCGTCTACTGACCACGAGAAAAAAACATGCGTAAGGCCGGTGTACTGCCTGTAGAGATTGGCGTGGAAGTGCCATTCCACGATGTCGACCTGGCGCGAATCGCCTGGCATGGGCACTACCTGAAGTATCTCGAGAACGCGCGCTGGGCCTTGATGGACCGGCTGGGATACGGGTTGGACACCATGCTGGACTCCGCCGAGGGTTGGCCCATTGTCGACCTGCAGGTCAAATACGTGCGCGCCAGTCGCTTCGGCGACCGCCTACGAGTCCGTGCGGCATTGGTCGAGTGGGAATACCGTCTCGTTATCAACTACCTCATTACCGACGAACGCACTGGAGAGCGCGTGGCCCGGGCACAGACGGCGCAGGTGGCGGTCGACATGCCGACGGGCACGATGCGTTTCGGGTTGCCGGCCCCCTTTATCGAGCGCGTGGAGCTGGCTCTCCGCGAAGCAGCCGATGCTGGCTGAAGCGGTGCTTTCGACTGCGGCGCAACACGTTCCCCATGAGGGGGATGCGGTGTTGCTCAGTTCCGTATGGGCCGAGGGGGAACTGCGTACACTTGGCCGTGCCAAGGTGGCAGCGGATACCCCGTTTACGGACGCCGCGGGTGGTTGGCCGGTCTGGTTGTTGATCGAACTAATGGCGCAGGTGGTAGCCGCTGGGGCGGGAATACGGGAATTCCGTCCGGGGGTTCGGCCGCGGCTCGGATTGCTGTTGGGTGTCCGCGATTTCCGTTGTACCTTGCCGCATCTGGCAACTGGAACGGAGTTGCTGGTCGAAGCCCTGGAAGGTATGCGTGACGAGTCCGGAATGGGCGTGTTCGACTGCACCGTGGCCGTGGGCTCCGGGCAGGTCGCTAGCGCCATTCTGTCGGTGTACCTTCCCGATGATGTGGCCGCTTATTTGGAGAGTCTGGAGCCATGACGACAGGGATGACCATTTTGGTGACGGGCTCCAGTCGCGGTATTGGTCGCGCCATCGCCTTGCGGTTGGCGCGAGAGGGCTACGACATCGTGGTCCACTGCCGTTCGCGGCAGGCGGAAGCGGAAGCCGTCGCGGCCGATATTCGCGCCATGGGCCGAGCGGCACGGGTGCTGTGTTTCGATATCGCCGACCGCGCCGCCTCGGCGGCCCATCTTGAAGCGGACCTGTCGACCCACGGCGCCTACTATGGCGTGGTCTGCAATGCTGGGGTGACGCACGACGCCGCCTTCCCCGCCATGGAAGGAGAGGCTTGGGACAAGGTCCTGCGTTGCAATCTCGACGGCTTCTACAATGTCCTGCATCCGCTCATCATGCCGATGGTGCGCCGTCGCGCGCCCGGTCGCATCGTCACCCTGTCTTCCGTTTCCGGCTTGGTCGGGAACCGGGGACAAGTAAATTACAGCGCGTCGAAGGCTGGCATCATCGGCGCTACCAAGGCGCTCGCGGTGGAACTGGCCAAACGGCGCATCACCGTGAACTGCGTGGCGCCCGGGCTTATCGATACCGATATCGTCGACGAACATGTTCCCGTCGAAGAAATGCTGAAGATGATTCCTGCCGAGCGGATGGGCACGGTTGAAGAAGTGGCCGCCACGGTTTCTTTTCTCATGTCACCGGATGCTGCCTACATCACAAGGCAGGTCATCGCGGTGAACGGCGGGCTGTGTTGATGCGCCGGGTGGTCGTCACGGGTATCGCCGGCATTTCTGGGCTAGGTGCGGATTGGCCCACGATCGAAGCCGGCTTGCGCGCTGGGCGTAACTGCGTGCGCGTCATGCCCGAGTGGGACCGCTACGAGGAAATGGGACCGCGATTGGCAGCACCCTTGCCAGCATTCGCGCCACCGGCCCACTGGACACGCAAGCAGCTGCGCAGCATGGGGCGGGTCTCGCAATTGGCTGTGTGGAGTGCCGAGCGTGCCCTCGCGGATGCCGGTCTGCTCGACGACCCGACACTACGCGACGGCAGTTTGGGTGTGGCTTGCGGGTCTTCTGTCGGCAGTACGGCGGACATCCGCGATTTCGCCGAGATGCTCACGACCGGCCAATCTTCCGGGCTGAATGCGAATTCGTACGTTCGTATGATGCCGCACACCACCGCTGCTAATATCGGCATCTTCCTCGGGCTTACGGGCCGCATCATTCCCACGTCGAGCGCCTGCACTTCCGCAAGCCAGGCAATCGGGTACGCCTATGAGGCAATCCGTTTCGGTCGACAGGAGAAGATGTTGGCCGGTGGCGCCGAGGAGCTTTGCCCTAGTGAGGCGATGGCTTTCGACCTGCTATATGCCACCAGTCGGCGCAATAGCACCCCGAATCTTGTGCCCAGTCCTTACGACCGGGATCGCGATGGACTCGTAGTGGGCGAGGGCGCGGGTATGCTCTTGCTGGAATCATTGGATGGCGCGATGGCGCGTGGTGCTCGTATCTACGCGGAAGTGGCGGGTTTTGCTAGCAATTCAGACGGTACGCATGTCACCCGCCCCAGCGACATAACCATGGCGCGTGTCATGCGTTCTGCCATTGCGGATGCGGGTATCGAACCTGCTGTGGTCGGTTACGTCAACGGCCACGGTACGGCGACCGAGCAAGGCGATATCGCCGAAACTCAGGCGACCCACGAGGTCTTCGGTTCCCGCATGCCTATCAGTTCGCAGAAGAGCTACTTGGGCCATACCCTCGGCGCCTGTGGTGCGCTGGAGGCCTGGATCTCCATAGAATGCATGCGGGCAGGCTGGTTTCCGCCCACCATCAATCTCGAAAACGTCGACCCGCGCTGTGGCGAGCTCGACTACCTCACTGGGGATGGTCGAGAAATCGACACCGACTATGTGATGAGCAACAATTTCGCCTTCGGTGGCGTGAATACCTCACTGGTGTTCCGCCGCTGGAGTGGTTCGTAAGCTCTGCAGTTCTCAACCTTCAAGGGAGTGAAAGCCGTGTTTTTCAAAAAATTGCTCTTGTCGGCAGCGGTTGCGCTGTTGGTTATCGCTGCTCCTGCCGAAGCGGCGCGACGCTCGGTTCCCATCGTCGATATTCCGGTTGTTGCGGTGCCATGGCCGAACGGGCAAGCGGGCAGTCCAGATGCCGTGAAGGCGGCCATCCTTGCCGGTCTGGTCATGAAGAGCTGGACTGGGCAGGTGGTAGCCCCGGGCCTCATCCGTGGCACCTTGCTCATCCGTACGCACCGAGTCGAAGTCGATATCGCGTACACCGCCACCGAATACTCCATCAAGTATGCGGACAGCGACAACCTCGGCTACCGTGCTGATAAGCGCGAGATTCATCCGAAGTACAACGGCTGGGTCCGTCAGTTGCGGGAAACCATCGACGCGCAGTTCCTGCTGCGTTCGATGGGCTGAGGCACGCGACAACCGATGACGGTAGGGGATTTTTTTTCGCTGACGCGGCCTTCGCTTTTTTTGGTCAGCGGCGGTCATCGCTGGTCCGTTGAAGAGTATCTGGAGCGCGCCGCGCGGGTAGCGGCGCAGCTGGGCGCCAGCGCTGCCCCCGTGATTAATTTGTGCGAACAGCGGGCGGCTTTTCTGGTGGCCTACATGGCCGCGCTCTTGTCCGCGCGCACCACTTTGCTGCCTTCATCGCGCGCGGCCGAGGCCGTCGCTGCGGTTGCCGCTGAATATCCAGGCAGCGTCGTGGTCGACGACGCACTTGTGGCTGCGGCTACCGCGGACCGCGGAAGCGAACTTAGTGCCGCTCCTTTGGCCACGGAAGTCAACGCCGATTTTGTAGCGATGATTGGCTTTACTTCCGGTAGCACAGGGGTGCCCACTAGGCACGCGAAGCGTTGGGGAACAGTGGCTGCAAGTACAGTCCACAACGCCGCGGCGCTACGCGCGGCCATTCCGCCTGAACTCAGTGGTAAGCAGCCCTGGGTTGTCGGGACAGTTCCGTCGCAGCACATGTATGGCATGGAACTGACGGTGCTTTTGCCGTTGCTGGACGGCATGGGAATTCATGCAGGCAGGCCGCTGTTACCCGAAGAAGTGGCCGCAGCGCTAGCGGAGGTACCTGAGCCCCGGGTGCTCGTTAGTACGCCAGCTCATCTGCGTGCCATCGTCGCCTCCGGAGTGGTCTTGCCGAAGACTGCGGTGGTGGCATGTGCTACGGCGCCGCTGGACGCAGAGCTTGCGGCACAGGTAGAGGCCGCCACGGGTGGCATACTCGTCGAAATGTTCGGGTCCACCGAAACCTGCATTCTGGCGCATCGGCGTACTGCGCAGGAGCGCTGGTGGACGCCTTATACCGGTGTGGAGCTTCACCCCGAATCGGAACATACGCGGGTGTCTGCGCCCTGGTTTTTGCAGGACGAGCGGCTTCTCGATCTGGTGGAGCGCGACGACCGCGGTCGGTTCAGCTTGCTCGGCCGCAGCGCCGATCTCGTGGACGTCGCTGGAAAGCGGGCATCGCTCGGTGACTTGAACCAGCGGCTGTTACGCATTCCGGGTGTGGTGGATGGTGTCATCTTCCAGCCCCAGCAATCGCGCGGCTTGGTGCGTCGTCTGGCGGCGATGGTGGTCGCTCCTGGTCTAACCACCGAACAGCTCAGGGAGGCCTTGGCTCCCGCCATGGATCCCGTTTTCTTGCCGCGCCCGTTATTGCTGGTTCCTTCCCTGCCGCGCACGGCCGCTGGCAAGTTGCCTCGTGCGACGCTGGAAGAGGCGCTGGCGGACTTGCTTTCAGCGGGGGCTGCCAAGCGCGGGGTTGCCGACGTCTGACGGTGTCTCGCGAATCAGGCAGCGGTGCCCGGTTGGCAAACTGCTTCCAACTCCAGCAACAAGTCCGCGCGGCAGATATCCGCCAATAGAAAGCAGGCTTCCGCCGGGTTCGTGCCGCGCTGTTGCAGAACCGTTGCCACCAGTGGAACGTCCTGCAAACGTCTGACGTAGGCTTTGTAACCGCGCAATGCTGGCGCGGCGACTCCCGAGGCGGCGGCCACTACGGTCATGTTCTCCAGAGATTCTTCCAATTGCGCCAGCGTGTTGCCGGGGTGGATGCTGCGATGCCCCACGATGCTCGCGGTACCCGAGATGAGTAGATGCTCGCCAACGCGCATTGCTCTGGAGAAGCTGGGCGAAGCGGGGCCGTATTCCCTCGGGTAGGCGAACGCGCTCATCTGACGGGGATTCTCTACGCCTAAACCGGGTTCCCGGCCGGCGAGCCAGATTACCTGGATAATGCGCTCGCCGTCGCGACGACCTAACGCGCTCCCCGCCGGAAATGTGGCGAACTTGCCGACCAGCACATCGGCGCGGCCTTGGCAGAACTCCCGATAGCGTTCCCTGTCATCGTCGCCATCGTTGATGGCGTCCAGAAAATTCCAGATGCGCCATGGATGTTTGAAGGGGCTGCTGGCTGAAAACTCGAGAAGACGGGAGTAAGCCGCTGCCGCAGCCACCCGCAACGACGCGTGGTCACTCTCCCGCACCTCGATGATGCCGAAGAAGTGCGCGGCGCTGGCGGAAAAGCGGACGCCGTTTTCGTTGCCGTGCGTTACCGGTCCATGGGTGTGCCAAGCTTCTACGCGCGCCGTGCCGGCAGCGACCGCTAGCGGCACTGCCGCCAGATGCAGCTGACCGCGACACTCTTCGCGGGCTTCGGTGCCATAAACGATGGCACCTAGCAGATTGTCTGGCAGTTCATCGACCCCCGCGTGCAGGCGCAGTGATGGTGCTGACATCATGGGTCGGATAGCGGAAGGCTTCACTGCGCACCAGTCCCGTGTTGTCGACTGTCAAATGTCTGCAGGCTTCGGCCCCAACGGCTGACAAGGCCACGAACCGCCTGCAGCGGCGAGGCGATACAGGCCAGCAGGTAAATGCCCTGAAAAACCCGGAAGCGCCAGTGAATGCCGCCATCGCGGTGAAAATCTCCGGCGAGCAGGGAGATGAGTGCTTCCTCGAGGCGCCAGTCGTTGCGCGGGTTGGCGAAGAGGTTGCGCATGACCGGTGTGTTGAATCGCAGAATGAGCCACTCAATGTGCCGCTGCCCGGAGCTGCGGGCCTTGGCGTACGCACGCCAACGGATGGCGCGGTCCTGAGGGCGATCTAGCACGTGGTCCACTGCCTCCGCCGCTTCTACCGCCGACTGCAGTGCCAGATGGACGCCCGATGAAAACACGGGATCCACGAAGCTGGCGGCATCTCCGACCATCAACCAACGTTCGCCAGTCACTTCCCGGCAGCGGTAAGAATAGTTGCCTGTGGCCCGCAATGGGCCGACGACGGCGGCATTTTCGAGCCGCGTGGAGAGTCCGGGCACTTCGCGCAGCGTTTGCCAAAGGAGCGCTGCGGAATCGCCCGAGCGATGGCGCAAGGTTTGTGGGCCGCAAACCAAGCCGATACTTGTGACATCCCCGGGCAAGGGGATGACCCAAATCCAGCCATCGGCAGTACGGTAGATGCTGATGTTGCCGGCGTCGTCACCGCTGCGACGTTGGACGCCGGAAAAATGTGCGAAGAGTGCCGCGCTTTGGTGCGTAGCGTGGCGCCGCTTCAGGTGGAATTGCTTGCCGAGCAGCGTGTCGCGCCCGGTGGCGTCGATAAGGTAAGTCGATTCAATCCGGTAGCTCTGCCCCGTGGAGGCTTTTCCCACGGCGGTTATACCGTTAGCCGCCTCTGTCATCGCGCTTACATTTAGGTTCTCGAAGCACTGTACGCCGTGAGTTGCGGCGTTCCGGAACAGCAGTTCGTCGAATTGGTCGCGCCGAACCTGCACGGCATGGGGCCAAGTGGGGTTCAAGGAACGGGTGAACCGAAAGACGCGATAGCCGGCGCTGTTTGTGGACGGGAAATCGGCACCCGTTTTTCTGACACCGATGCCGAGTACTTTGTCCAGTACACCCAGCTTGGCCAAGATGGGCATCGACATGGGCAATAACGATTCGCCGATATGGAAGCGCGGATGCTGGTCTTTTTCCACCAGCACCACTTTCCGGCCACGGGTGGCCAACAAAGTGGCAGCAGCGCTTCCTGCCGGACCACCGCCGACCACGAGCACGTCCGCAGCAATAGCCACTTCCGGCATGCTTCCTGCGGCGGCGGGGGCGGTGGCTTGGGGCATGCGTCCTGCTTGTTTCGACAGATTATTCCATCGATTATACTGTCTGCGTAATGCTACGGAAAAGGCATAGAAAATCATGAGCCAGCCGCAATCGGCCGCCGAAGCCGAAATGGCCTCCCTAATCGTGGAAGCGCTGAATCTGGAAGGCGTCGAGCCGACGGAAATCGACCCGGCAGCACCTTTGTTCGGAAAAGGGCTCGGGCTCGATTCCATTGATGCTCTCGAACTTGCCTTGGAAATCTCCAAGCGTTACGGCGTGCAGATGAAGTCGGATGACGAGAATAATCGCGAGATTTTCGCTTCTCTCGCTTCGCTGACGGCGCACGTCATGGCGACCCGCCCAGCGTGAAGCCGCTCGCGGTTACCGCCTTCACTTCGACCACGGCTGCTGGGGCGGGAAATACCGCTCTTCAAGCCGCGCTGGAAGCTGGTGTCTCCGGTCTTCGCTACAACGACTTCACTACCACGCCGCTAGATGGCCATATCGGGCGCGTGACTGAACTCGATTCCGTGGCATGGCCCGAAGCGTTTGCTGAATACGACTGCCGCAATAATCGGCTGGCGTGGCTGGGGCTGCAACAAGATGGCTTTCTGGAAGCGGTGAACGCCGCGAGCACTCGTTACGGCGCCGCGCGTGTTGCCTTGGTCGTCGGTACCTCCACGGCGAGCATCGGCGCCACGGAAGAGGCGTATTCGCGGCTGGAGCCAGAAGGCCTGTTTCCACTGGATTTGCGGCGCCCGGCAGTCCACACGCCGCATTCACTTGGACATTTTCTGGCCGTTGCCTTAGGTCTGGGTGGGCCCTGCGTCACTGTCGCTACGGCTTGCTCGTCGAGCGCTAAGGTATTCGCACAAGCGGAGCGGCTAATTCGGCTGGGTATCGTCGATGCGGCGGTGGTGGCCGGTGTGGACACGCTTTGCGGCAGTGTGCTTTTCGGCTTCAATTCACTCGAACTGATTTCTCCCGAACCTTGCCGCCCGTTCGACACGGCGCGTTCCGGCATCAGCCTGGGTGAAGCGGCAGGCTATGCGCTGCTCGAACGTGAAGCGTCGGCAGACGCGTGGTTCGTGGGTCACGGAGAGTCCAGCGACGCTCACCACATGTCATCGCCGCACCCGGAAGGTCTCGGTGCCCGCATCGCGTTGGAAGCGGCGCTGGAGCGGGCGGGGCTGCCGCCGGCTGCGGTGGATTACATCAACCTTCACGGTACCGCCAGCGTCAAGAACGACGAGGTGGAGGCGGCCGTCATTTCGTCCATGTTCCTGGCCGATGTTGCGGTCAGTTCCACCAAAGGGTGGACCGGCCATACGCTGGGGGCCGCCGGAATCGTGGAGGCGGTGGTTTGTCTGCTGGCCCTGCGTCACGGGTTCCGGCCCGGGAACCTGCTGGCCCGCGAGTTGGACCCGCTCTGCGGCCCGCAGTGGAAGCTGACAGGGGAGGCGGCCCCCGTGCGTGTGGCTTTGACCGAGAGCTTCGGCTTTGGCGGGAACAACTGCGTGCTGTTGTTTTCCGCGGAGCGTACACAGTGAAAGGTACGCTTCAGGTATCTGTCTCGGGAGTTGGGTTCTGGTGTCCCCGCATGCCGGGGTGGCAGGTGGCCTGCGAGGTTCTGCGCGGCACTTCGCCCATGCCGGTGGCAGAGCAAGCGCGGCCCTCGCCGGTGCTGTTGGCGCCCACTGAACGACGGCGCGCGCCGGACACCGTCGCGGTAGCGTTGGAAGTGGCGAGCCGTGCCTGCGAGATGGCTGGGGTCTCGCCGCAGGATCTGCCGAGCGTGTTCAGTTCCACGCATGGCGATTTGCCCATCAATGACTACATGTGCGCCACTCTGGCGAGCACGCCGAAGCTGCTGTCTCCCACTAAATTCCACAATTCGGTTCACAACGCGGCTTCCGGTTATTGGACTATCGGGACCGGCAGTCATCAGCCATCGACGGCCTTGACCGCCTGGGCCGACAGCTTCGCTGCGGGTTTGCTGGAAGCGATGGTGCAGTGTCAGGCTGACAACACCCCGGTGTTGCTGGTTATCTACGATGTGGCTGCGAAGGGGCCTTTGGCTACCGTGACGCCCAGTGCCGGGATGCTGGGCGGTGCGCTGGTTATCCGGCCGGGCCATGTGGCTGGGGCCGTGGCGCACTTGTCCTGCGCTGTTCAGGAAACCACTATTTCCGGTGGGTCGAATGCTGCCTTGCCTGAGCCATGGGCGCCCGCGCTCGCGGGTATCCCCATCGCCTCTGCCGGCGCTTTGTTCGCTGGGTTGGCCTCGGCGGAGAGTCATCGCCTCGTGTGGCCAGTGGGACGTACTACGTCCCTCGTCGTTGAAGTCAATCCGCTGAACGGAGTTGCGTGAATGGTCGAGTCGGTGGACGTTTTGGTCTTGGGTGGTGGTCTAGCCGGCCTCACCTGTGCGTTGCAATTACAGAAAGCCAGCCCAAACGCGCGCATTCATGTCGTGGAAAAGTCGGCGGAGCCGTTCCCGGCTGCCACTCACAAAGTGGGGGAGTCCACGGTCGAGATCGGGGCCCACTATTTTGGCGAAGTCTTGGGCTTGCGGTCGCACCTCGACTCAGCGCACCTGCGTAAATTCGGCTTTCGCTTCTTTCATAGCGATGGTTGTTCCTCTCTCGAGCAGGTCCGTGAGATCGGCGTCAGTCGTTACCTCTACGAACCCAGCTTTCAGATCGATCGTGGCGTGTTTGAAAACCATCTCGTCTCGGTGGCACGCGCTGCAGGCATAGCTGTCGAGACAGGAACCACGGTGGGGCAGGTAGCCCTATCGTCAGACGCGGCGCCGCATCGGGTGCAGATTTCCGGCGCTAACGGCGCCCGCGAAATCGACGCGCGGTGGGTGGTGGATGCCTCCGGGCGTACCGGGTTACTGAAGCGACAACTGAGCCTCGCGGAGCAGAATAGCCATGCCGCGAATTCCGTGTGGTTCCGCGTCCCTATCCGTATCGACATCGAGTCCTGGACGCAGGACGAGCCCTGGTTGCAGCGCTGTCAGTCGGGCCATCGTTGGCGTTCCACCAATCACTTGGTCGGTGAAGGGTATTGGGTCTGGCTCATCCCGCTGTCTTCCGGCTATCACTCCGTCGGTATCGTCGCAGACCCGGCCTACCATCCGTTCAACGAACTCAGTTCGTTCGACAAGGCGATGGCATGGTTCGATACCCACCAGCCGCGTTTGGCGCGCGCGCTGCGGGAGGCTGCCGTGCAGCCCGCCGATTTCGTGGGTTTGCGGCGCTTTTCCTACGGGTGTCGGCAACTGTTTTCGGAGCACCGCTGGGCTCTGACGGGTGAGGCCGGCGTGTTTCTGGACCCCTTCTACTCGCCGGGTAGCGATTTCATCGCTATCGCTAATACCTACATTACCGACCTTGTCTCGCGCGACTTGAGCGGGCGCCCCTGGGTGCCCTTTGTCGGATTCCACGAACAGATGTTCCGCTCTTTCTATGAGAGCACGCTGACCCTGTACCAAGGTCAGTACCATATCTTCGGCGACCCGGAAGTCTTGCCGGTGAAGGTCATCTGGGACTACACCTACTATTGGGGTGTGCTGTGCCAGTTATTCTTCCAGGGACGTTTGGCTGACCTACGGACCTTGGGCAAATTGCGAGCGGACTTGCTGGCTGCTCGCGAACTGAATGGCGCGGTTCAGACCTTCCTGGGCGCTTGGTCGCGCATTAGTCAGCGCCGTAATGTCCCCGGGTTGCTAGACCAGGCGGTGTTGCCTTGGTTCGTGGAACTGAACCGGGGTTTGTCATCGAAGCTCGACGATGCCGCCTTTGTCGAACGTATACGTGAATGCGTTGCCTGCCTGCGCGAGTTGTCTGCGGAAATAGCCGGTCGCGCTGTGGCGGACTACCCGCAGGTGTCGAACTGGCCGGAGTTCCAGCGCTTGGGAGAACTCTCCGGCAAGGCCCCCAACCCAGGTGGGCGCTTGCTGGATTACGGCAATCTCGCGCTGCCGCTGGCTGCGGCCTGAACGAGGAGACCCGGGCGGTTGACCCGAGGGCTGGCTTCAGCCCGCTTGCCGCAAGACGACAGCCGCCCTACCTTCGCCGAGCAGACGGCCGCCCGCTTCGGCCTTGAAGGCATATTGCCAGCCCGTGGAATCGCCGTGCAGGCGGTTGGCAGTAATCTGCAACGTAGGGCCGGCCAGTGACAAATCTCCGCCGACTAACGTGACGTCGCGCAGGGATACCAGCAGGCCCGGGGCTGCCCGCTGACCGTCTCGTGCGGCGAGCAGTCCGCCGTGAACCGCCATGGCTTGGGCCCCGTATTCGCACAAATGAACCATGGCCAGCCGTCCCCCACTACGCAGCGGGTGCTGGAGATCCGTGTGGTTCTTCGTGATGGCGACGACGGTTGAGTCGTCCCAAGACAGCACCTGCTCTAGCAAGCACATGGAGCCGGCATGTGGAACGAGTTCCGCCGGATGCGGTGTTGTCATGGCGAGGATGCCTCGGGCGAGTCTGAAAGTGCCGCGTCGGGACGCGAAACGAGGATGGCGAGTATAAAATTCGAAACTACGCCGATGGCCACCGTGAGGCCTATGCCCCGAAGCACCGGTAGACTGGAGAAAGCGAGCAGCGCGAACACCAACAGGGTGGTGGCGCTGCATATTAGAACGGCATGGAAGGTCCGGCATTGTTCCGCGAAGTCCTCAGCGGGACGTTCGAAGAACAGCGCGTAATCGAGCCCAAGCCCGGCCGCCAGCACCAGCGCGATGAGGTGGAACAAGGTCATGGAAATGCCCATGGCCTGCAGGACACCCATGATGACGAGCGTGGTGGCCGCCATGGGAGCGACGACTCGCCAGACGCGATGTATGTCCCGCAAAGACAGCCAGACGACGACCAATAATAGGAGGCCTGCCGCCGCGAGCAACTTCACGATTTGTTGCCGTTGGCGTATCACTAGCCCGGTGGATGCCGTCTTCAGGTCGAGTAACAGGAACTGCGGGCCATTAGTTCCGGCTCGCAGCGCTGCGGGGTCTCGCACTCCGGCCAGAGTAACCAGCGCCGACCATTCTGCATCTCGCTGCAGCAGCAAAGCAGCGACTCTTGATCCCAAGGGCGTGTTCCGGATGGTCTCTGGTGTGATGGGTGCGGCCGTGCGTGCGACCTCCACGTCCTCCAGGAACGGGGTAAACGTCTCGGCTGCGAAAGAGCCTTCGACTTCACTCGCTGCCGTCAATTGGCTGGCCAATACACTTCCTTGCGGGAGCTTGGCTTGGCGGAGGCGCTGCGTGGCGATGCTTGGCAAGTAGCGGGTAGACAAGTCATAGCCGCTGATGGTTCCTGCGGACTTCCAGGCTTCCAGTTGCGGCACCATTTGTTCGCTTTGTTGCAGGACATCTTCGGCGGTGGGGCCGTTCACCGCGAGCATGTACCGAACGTCTGGGGCGCCCAGTTCCTTTCGCAATTGGCTATCGAGTTGGATAAGCGGCTTCGGTACCGGCGTCAACGCACCAAGATTGTCCTCCCACAGGGGTGCAGGCGAACGGAGGATGGCGAGAGATGCTGCCGCGAGTACCACTGCTAGCGCCCATTTGGGACGCGGGATAGCGGCGACGCGCTTCCAAGCCGTGGCCAGTTGGTGTGAAGCGGCAGGATCGTGCAATGCCGTGCCGGTGAGCGCTGGAACCAACCAACGAGTCACCAGTGCCGCGGTGGCCAAGCCGGTGATGGTGAAGCAGGCGAGTTGCGAAAGGCCTTTCACGCCCGCGAGTGCGAATGCCAGATAGGCGACGCACGTGCTCGCGACGCCCGTCGCCAGCGTGGGCCACAGTCGACGGGCTTCGTGCGTAGCGTCGGTGCGCGGATGCAGATGACTGAAGAGGTGGAGTGGGTAGTCTTGGACAACGCCAATGAGGGTGAAGCCGAAGGCAAGCGTGATGCCGTGCGCCTCCCCGAAGATGGCGGCTACAGCCGCCAGCCCGGCAACGCCCGCAGTGCCGAGCGGAAGCGCACCGAGTAACACCCATCGCCAACGACGATAGGCCAATAGCAACAAGGTCACGAGGCCTAGCGAGTCGATGGCCCCAATCCAGTTGGCCTCGCGTTCCGTGCGATTGCGCATCAATGCCGAGAATGCTGCAGGGCCAGTGAATTGGACTCGCACTTCTGCCGGGAGATGGGCGGCAGTGACGCCTGCTTGAAGTGCCGACAGGCTGCGCCCCTGTGCGTCGGCATCGAAACCCGTCAGAGACAGTTCCAGCAATTGGATAGCGCGCCGGCCATCCGAGGTGAACCAAACGCCCTCTTTCGAAGCGGGTTGCTCCTGCGGCGTCCAGGCATCTACCAATTTCAAAGTCGTGAGTGTCGGGTCTCGCGGGAGCAGTTCTTCCACCAATGGTGCGATGGGGGAAGCGAGGTCTGTCACGCGCTCGGAGAGAGCGGTGATGAGCGCTCCTTCATTGAGTGGTGTGTCCGTGAACAGATAGCGCAACGGCAGAAGGTTCGACGGAATCGACATCTGCTCGCTGCCATCGCCGTTCAGCACATGCGCCACCACTGGCGAGGCACGAAACTTTGCAGCGAGTGAGCGCGACGCCAGGGCCAGCGTCTTGGTATCTGGCCCTTCCACCGATACCAATACCAACCGTGACGCTGGACCGGAGCCGAGCCCTTCTAGCAGCAGTTTTTCCTGCGCGGTCTGCGGCGTCGGCAGGAAGAGTCTCAGATCTGCGCTGACCTTCAGATGGCGCTGGATAGCCCAGCCGGTCAACACTAGAAAGACCAGCCACACGAGGAGCAGCCAGTTCTGGCTGCGGGTGGTGATTGTCACGGGCTTGTGCACTTGGACTCCAACCAGGCGGTTGGGTCGGTGGTTGGTATTGCCACATGGTCGTCCACCAATACCATGGTGCTGGTCGCTCCGCTCGCTTCGAGCACGTCGATGCACTGGGCACCATTGGCGTTACCGCGCACCTCGAGTGCGCGGATGCGGCGCAGTACCTTCGTGTCGAGTGGAACCATGCGCAGCGTCCAGCGGCTGCCATGTTCTTCGAGCGAAAGGTTGAACACCTTCCTGATGGCCGCCTCGTCGCCGCCCATGATGCCGGAGATGCCGGCGAAGATGGCGCTCAGTTCCGGGACGTTTCCGAGGTCAAAATTGCGCACTGGGCCTGTCCCTTGCGACAGCCTGGCAACAGTGCCATCGACCTCGAAGCGCCGTTCCACGGGCTTCAGAACGCTCTTTACCAGCTGACCAGGCCCGCGGTATTCCAGTGTTCCTGTCGATATGCTGGGTCGGCGCAGCAGGCGCGACTGACGGACCTCGACAAACCCATGGGTGGCCGGAGTTTTGGGTGCCATCTTCCGGAGCAAATTGCCGGCGTCGCCAACTGCCTTGGTGGCAGCTGGCGCAGTCAGCAGCACTATCAGCAACAGGCTGGCGGAGACTCTGCCGCGGCGCTGCTCAGGGCTGTTCATCATGCTGCGATGTCCAGAAGTCGTAGAAATTGAACCAATTAAAGGGAGCTTGCTGAACGTGGTGGCCGAGCCGGTCGGCGAAGCGCTGGGTGATGGCGCGTAGTGCCTCGTCGCGGCTAGCGCGCGGAATTTCTAGCGCGGAAGAGAAGGCTTCGAAATGGAGGTCGTAGCGGCGCCCACCTCGATAAAGGCCGAAGCACAGCACCACGGGTACCTTCATGGCGGCAGCCAGCAGCCAGGGTGCTGTCGGGAAGGGGGCATTTTCGCCGAGGAATTCCGCGGTGACCAGCGTATTGCCGGGACGCGCCCGGTCTGCCAGCAGGGTGACCAACGCGCGAGCTTCGAGGGCCTCGCGGATGGCCAGCGCTGTCGCCAAGCCATCTTGTCTGGCATTGATGATGCTGCCGGCCAAGGTCGGGTTCAGCGCATTGAGCATTAGGGAAACGGTCGGGTTCTGTCCCAGATCGATGACGGGGCGTACCGCTTGTTCCGGGCGCTGAAGGGCCAGCACGCGGAGCGCGTCGAAGCTACCCATATGGGCGCCGATCAGCAGGGCGCCTTGGTTCAAGTCCAGTGCTTGGTGCAATTCTTCGAGCCCGTGCGTCTTAATGTCGAAGCGCCGGAACGACTCCGAAAGCAGGAAAACCCGGTCCAGTGTCACGGTGGCGAAGGCGTACATGTGGCGCCAGACATCCAGCAGCGACGCTGGGCGGCCCATGGCGCGTGACAGAAAGATTCGTGAAGCGCGGCGTTCCGGGCCGCGACGCAGCACAAAGTAGGCCGCTACGGGCACCAGAACCAAGCGCGCGGGCCAACGCCCAGCCAGCAGAGCGACAGTGCGAATGAGCCAGAGGGCGAGTTTCCCACCGCCTTCAGGGCGTTTCATCCAGGAGGCGGTCGGCGGCGGGTTCTGCGGTGTATCGCTCACGTCGCTGCGCCTTCCTCGGGAGACTCCTGTCGCAGCAGGCCACTGGCCAGAGCGATGCCCGCATGGGTGACCTTGAACCGCACCGTCGTGGCGTCTATTTGGAGTTCGACATCGGCCACTTGGTCGGGTAACAACGGCCGTACGAATTTCACCCAGGCCAATTGGCGCGGTGAGTCGAGTTCCGGGCCGAGCAATTGCAGCACATGGTCAAGGATGACAACGCCTGGCACCAGTGGGTTCCCTGGAAAGTGCCCCGGCAGGCTAGGGTGGCTTGCTTCGATACGGAACTGGTGGTGCCGGAGCGTAGTCATCGTGAATTCCTCGGGAGGCACAGCGTCACCAGAGTTGTAGGTTGCCGTGGGACTCAGGGGTCATTTCGGCGCGCGCAGGCTGGCTAACAGAGCCGGCCCGACGGCGACTGCGCGCTGGCAAAAGTGAAAGAAGTTGCGATAGGGCTGCCACGGGAAGCGGTACCGACGGTAACTATATTCGCTAAGAAAGAGCAGCGCAGCCACCGCATAGCAACCCAGATTCGCGTACCAAGACCACCAGTGTATCGGTAGCTGGAGGGCGGGAGTCAGGCCGACGCTGGTCAGTACTCCTCCGGGCATTGCCAGCAAGGCGAGCAAGAGACAGGCCAGAGCGTTGGCATGGAACAACAATGCCCAAAGCAGTGTGACGCGTCGCGCGTAGGGCCAGACGGCGTCGTCCTGTATGTCATTTTCCGGATGCAGCAGGCGGACTAGGCGTTCCACCAGCGGCACGCTGCCCGCGCGCAGGGTATGTCCGAACAGCCAGCCCAGGGCTAGATTGGCAACGATGGGTGGAACGAACAGTATCAGCACGGCGTGCTGGCGAAACCAAGAGGAGAGCAGCGCGGCAGCAACAGCGATAATGGTTAGCCATGCTGATGCCCTACGCGCATGCAGATTGGGATAGAGCATGGCCAGCGTCAGCAGCATGAGTGCTGCCAAGGCCCACGACAACCGATGGGTGGAAGCGTAGAGATGGGTCAGCAAGGCGTATCCAGCCAAAGAAACGCCCTGCTGCCACATAAGCGGCTGTCCTCAGTCTTCCTGCAGGAAGCTGCGCAGTTGTTCGCTGCGGCTCGGGTGACGCAGTTTGCGCAGCGCCTTTGCTTCAATCTGGCGGATGCGCTCGCGCGTTACATCGAACTGCTTGCCGACCTCTTCGAGGGTGTGGTCGGTGTTCATGTCGATGCCAAAGCGCATACGCAGCACCTTGGCTTCGCGCGGCGTTAGCTGAGCGAGCACGGCGTGCGTGGTCTCGCGCAGGCTTTCGCCGGTGGCAGCTTCCAGCGGGCTTTGCACCGAGGTGTCTTCGATAAAGTCGCCCAAGTGGCTGTCTTCGTCGTCGCCGATGGGAGTCTCCATGGAGATGGGCTCTTTGGCGATCTTCAACACCTTGCGGACCTTGTCCTCGGGCATTTCCATCTTGATGGCTAGTTCTTCCGGCGTCGGCTCGCGGCCCATCTCCTGCAGCATCTGCCGCGAGATGCGGTTCAGCTTGTTGATGGTCTCGATCATGTGGACCGGGATGCGGATGGTGCGCGCCTGGTCGGCGATGGAGCGGGTGATGGCCTGACGAATCCACCACGTGGCATACGTGGAGAACTTGTAGCCGCGGCGGTATTCAAACTTGTCCACGGCCTTCATGAGGCCGATGTTGCCTTCCTGAATGAGGTCCAGGAACTGCAAGCCGCGGTTGGTGTACTTCTTCGCGATGGAGATGACGAGGCGCAGGTTGGCCTCGACCATTTCCTTCTTGGCGCGGCGGGCCTGGGCTTCGCCGACGGCCACTTCCTTGTTGATGTCCTTCAGTTCCTGCAGCGACAGGTGGAGCGCCTTCTCAGTGTCCATGAGCTGCTTCTGACGCGCCATGATGTCCGGCTTCAGCTTGCCGAGCGGCGCGCTGTGCTTGCGCTTGGCGCGGATGGTCTTGTCGAGCCAAGCCACCTTGGTTTCGTTCTTCAGGAACGCGGTGAGGAAGTCCTTGCGGGGCATGCCCGCGTTCTTCACGCACAGCGTCATGATTTCGCGCTCGATGCCGCGCACTTCGGCCACCTGCTCGCGCAGGTTGTCGATGAGTGCCTCGAACATCTTCGGTGCCAGCTTCAGTTCCATGAACTCGCCGAGCAGCTTTTCGCGGGCCTTGATGACCTTCGGGTCCTTGCTGCCCTTTTCGTCGAGTGCCTTGGCTACGGAAGCTGCGAGCTTGGCGATGCTGGCGAAGCGGCGTGCTGCCTCTTCCGGGTCTGGCCCGGTCTCGCCCGGTTCGTCGTCGCCTTCGGTGTCTTCGGTTTCCTCGGCTTCCTCGCCCTTGGCAGCGGCCGCAGCGGCCTGCACCTTCGGGTTCTGGGGCTGGGCAATTTCGTCGGGTGCGTTCGGGTCCACGAAGCCGGTGATGACTTCGACAAGGCGGCCTTGGCCGGCCTTGATGGGCTCGTAGGCACCGAGCAGCATGGTGAAGGTGCTGGGGAAGTGGCCGAGCGCGCGGCGCACTGCCTCGAGGCCTTCCTCGATGCGCTTGGCGATACGGATTTCGCCTTCGCGGGTGAGCAGTTCCACGGTACCCATCTCGCGCATGTACATGCGGACGGGGTCGGTGGTGCGGCCGAACTCGGCGTCGACGGTGGCGAGGGCGGCGGCCGCTTCCTCGATGGCTTCGTCGTCGGTGGTGACGGTGGCGTCATTCAGGCTCAACGATTCGGCGTCCGGCGCCTTCTCGTAGACCGGAATACCCATGTCGTTGATGATGTTGACGATCTCTTCGATCTGCTCGGGATCGACGATTTCGCTGGGCAGGTGGTCGTTCACCTCAAGATAGGTGAGGAAGCCCTGCTCCTTGCCACGGGCAATGAGCTTCTGCAGCTGCGACGTGCGGTCGTCCGCGGCGCGGTCTTTAATTTCGCTCAAGGTGCCACCCCTTATCTCGTTGCCTGTCCGCACGCCGCTGGCAGTTGCCTGCGTGGCGCGCAAAACCTTTCCATGGGAACGGCCGGACAGCGTCCCAAAAACAGCCCTGAAGTTTACCACACGCTGTCAAGCCCTACCCGTAGGACTGCGCCGTGGGCTGGAAATTCCCGAAGGAAAACAGCGGGTTCGGTAGCGCCGGGCGGCCTAGCTGGCTGCAGGCGGTTTCGGGCGCAGTTTGGCCTGTAACTGGCGCAGTTCGACCCGTTCCTCCGGGCTGAGTCCGAGGTCGGCGGCCTTCGCCAGCAAGGCGTCCTCGCGCTGCTTGGGGCCGAACTCCAGCACTAGCCTAGCGTAGAGGTCGCGCAGTTCATTGGTGGCGCCCGTGGAATCGGGCACCAGCGATTCTGCCGCTGCCAGACGCTCCAGGGCTGTGTGTTCCTCGCGCCCCCGAAAGCGTTCCAGCAGTTGGGCGGTGCCGAGTTGTTCTTCCCGCAGCACGGCCACCATCTCCAAAAACAGCGCTACGCCCGGCCTTTCGACGCCGTCCAACTCGCCACCATCGCGAACGCCCCGGGCCGCGATGGGGTGTTGCACCAGCAGCGTGATGGCTTGGCGAACTAGATTGCCCCGGCCCGGCGACACCGATTGCCC
The DNA here is from genome assembly GCA_943331345.2 of Candidatus Planktophila lacus. Lineage (GTDB taxonomy): Bacteria > Pseudomonadota > Gammaproteobacteria > Steroidobacterales > Steroidobacteraceae > CAIOHZ01. Next base: position 24,594 of record CALQLF020000024.1, read on the forward strand.
GAGGGTGGGGCGCGCCGGCCGACCGGAACTCGCGGTAGGCGCTCGTGCGCTACCGGGGAACCCATTCGCCTGAGTACCCACAAGACCGCCACCTTGACCCGCGTCGTCGGCGCGGGCAGTAAGGCCCAGCAGTTGCCCCAGCCGTTGCGCAGGCATGCGCACTTCGCGGGCCAAGCGGTCGAGTAGCAGTTCGCGGTAGACGCCTTCGGGCACGCGCGCCACCAATGGCTTGGCTTTTTCTGCCAATTGCGCGCGGCCGTCGACGCTGTCGAGGTCGATGTCCTGCACCAAGCCTTGTACGAAGTACTCGGACAGGGGCATCGCGGTTTCCAGCCGGGCCTCGAAGGCGTCTTTGCCTTCTTCGCCCACGAGCGTGTCGGGGTCGTGGCCGTCGGGCAGGAACAGGAATTTCAGCTGCCGTCCGTCGCGTGCTTGCGGCAAGGCATTTTCCAGCGCGCGCCATGCGGCTGCGCGGCCGGCGCGGTCGCCGTCGAAGCAGAACACCACTTCGTTGCAAACCCGGAACAGGCGATTGAGGTGGTCGGGGGTGGTGCTGGTGCCAAGGGTAGCCACTGCGTAGTGGATGCCGGCCTGCGACAGTCGCACCACGTCCATGTAACCCTCGACCACCATGAGCCGTGCCACTTGGCGCAAGGCTTGGCGCGCTTCGTAAAGACCGTAAAGCTCGCGGCCTTTGTGGAAGAGCGCGGTTTCCGGGCTGTTGAGGTATTTCGGCTCGCCTTGGTCGATGATGCGACCACCGAAACCGATGACGCGACCGCGCGCATCGCGGATGGGGAACATGACACGGTCACGGAAGCGGTCGTAGTGGCCGGCGCCGCGTGCGTTCTGCGCATCGCGTTCAATCAGCATGCCCGTGGCCATCAGGGCCTCGCGCCCCGCCGAAGTGGCGCCGAAGGTATTCAGCACATCGTCCCAGCTGTTGCGTGCGTAGCCCAGTGCGAAACGGTTAACCGTTTCGCCGGTCAGGCCGCGTTGCTTGAGGTAGGTGCGCGCACGCTCGTCTTCGCCGAGCGCAGACCGGTAATGCTGGGTGACGTTCATCATCAGCGCGTAGAGGTCGTCGTCGCGGCGGTCTTTGGGGCCAGTCTCCGGGCCTTCACGAGGAATTTCCAAACCCGCACGCCCGGCGAGTTCTTCCACGGCCTCAATGAAGCCGAGGTGGTCGTGTTCCATGAGGAAGCTGATGGCGGTGCCATGCGCGCCGCAACCGAAGCAGTGATAGAACTGCTTTACGGGGTTCACGTAAAACGACGGGGATTTTTCGTTGTGGAAGGGGCAGCAGCCCTTCGATTCGCGCCCGCTGCGTTTCAGTGCGACGCGCGAACCCACCACTTCGACAATGTCGACGCGGGCGAGGAGCTCGTCAATGAAATGCTGGGGAATGCGTCCGGCCATGGGAGAAGCATAGGGCAGGACCGGGGCAGCGGCGAGAGTGCTGCTTGGCGGGCCCGGATGAACCGACCCGCCAACCAGTTTCGGCCCGGCTTAGCCGCCGAGGCGCGCCTTGATGAGGGCGCCGACGGCACCCATATCCGCGCGGCCAGCAGCCTTCGCCTTCACCTGCGCCATGACCTTGCCCATGTCCTTGATGGACGCGGCACCGGTGGCGGTAACGGCTTCGTCGATGATGGCAGCGAGTTCATCCGCGCCCAGCTGCGCCGGCAGGTAGCCGGTGAGCCAGTCGATTTCCCGTAGTTCGGTGGCAGCGAGGTCTTCGCGACCACCCTGCTGGAACTGCGTTACGGATTCCTTGCGCTGCTTGATCATCTTTTCGATGACCGAGAGCACTTGGGCGTCGTCGAGCACGATGCGCTCGTCGACTTCACGCTGCTTGACGGCTGCGAGAAGCATGCGAATGAGCCCGAGGCGATCTTTCTCGCCCGAGCGCATTGCATTCTTCATGTCCGTGGTGATGCCGTCCTTGAGGGACATGCAGGACCCCGGATTAGTGGGAAGCGGGACGACCGCCGCCCGTGTCGCGCGTCGTACGCTTCAGGTGGCGCTTGACTGCGGCCGCCTTCTTGCGCTTACGCTCTTGAGTCGGCTTTTCGTAGAATTCACGACGACGCAGCTCGGTCAAAACGCCAGCCTTTTCACAGGCGCGCTTGAAACGACGCAGCGCTGCGTCAAAATACTCATTCTCGCGGATACGGACGCTGGGCATCTGGGGCCTTCCTGCCTTGGACAAAAATGCCCGGCGACCCGGGCAAGACCGCCAATCTTAAGCACCGCGGGGCGCGAAATCAAATGTATGTCCTCGCCATCGAAACTTCTTGCGACGAAACGGCGGTCGCACTGCTAGGGGTGGCGGGGTCTTTGGCCGCCCCTTCGACTGCCGCCGGCGGCCCGGATTGGCCCCGGCCACAGTTGCTGGCGCACGAGGTTTATACCCAGGCGGACCTCCACGAAATCTACGGCGGCGTGGTGCCTGAACTGGCCTCGCGGGACCATGTGCGGCGCCTTGCCCCGATGGTGCGGCGCGTACTTTCGGCAGGTGGGGTGACGGGGCCGGAATTAGGCGGAGTGGTTTATACGGCCGGTCCCGGGCTTGTTGGAGCGCTATTAGTGGGGGCCAGCGTGGCCAGAAGTATGGCTTTTGGCTGGAAAGTGCCCGCGCTCGGCGTTCACCATTTGGAAGGACATTTGCTGGCAGCGCGTCTGGAAGACGCTGCGCCGGCGTTTCCTTACTTGGCTTTGCTGGTCTCGGGCGGGCACACCATGCTCGTCCATGTGACGGGCGTGGGCGGCTACGAAGTGCTGGGCGAATCACTCGACGACGCCGCCGGCGAGGCCTTCGACAAAACGGCGAAAATGCTCGGCTTGGCGTACCCCGGCGGGGCGGCTTTGGCTGCCCTCGCGGAGACCGGAAATCCCGGCGTGTTCAAGTTTCCGCGCCCTTTGCTCGACCGCCCGGGGTGCGATTTCAGCTTCAGCGGTCTCAAGACGGCGGCCGTTTTGGCCATTCGCGCGCAGCAGGCCTTGGCTCCGGAAGGGTTGCCGGCGCAGGTGCGCGCGGACCTTTGTCGCGGCTTCGAGGATGCCGTGGTGGAAACGTTGGTAGCCAAGACCGTTCGTGCGCTGGATGCTTGCGGTGCGCCCCGGGTAGTCGTGGCGGGGGGCGTGGGCGCGAACAAGCGTTTGCGCACGCGTCTGGCCGAGGCCTGCGCGAGGCGCGGTGTCACGACGCACTATCCCCGCCCCCTGTACTGCACGGACAATGCGGCCATGATTGCGCTGGCCGGCTGGTACCGTCGCGAGGCGGGTGAGCAGGACGGGCTGCAGATTTCCGCGCGAGCGCGGTGGCCAGTGGATACACTGCGTGCCCCCGGTGGGCACCTTCAGGCGGAGTGAACGGAAACCATGGATCGCATCTTCCTGCGCGAATTGCGTGTCGAGACCATCATCGGCATCTACGACTGGGAGCGTGAAACCCGGCAGTTCGTCAGCATCGACCTCGAGATGCCCGTCGACATCCGCCGCGCTGCTGCTACGGACGACATTGCCGATACGCTTAACTACAAGAAGGTAGCGAAGCGCATCCTCGGCTATGTGGAGGCCAGCAGTTTCCAACTCGTGGAAACGCTCATCGAGCGGATTGCCGAAATCATCATCACCGAGTTCGATGTGGACTGGGTGAAGGTGACGCTGAGCAAGCCTGGTGCTATCCGCAACAGCCGCGACGTGGGTGTGGCCATCGAACGTGTCCGCGCGGATTACCCGCCCGCTGCCTGAAGCGGCCAACGCATGCGTTGCATGGCGGGCTTAACGATGGGCTTCATGCAATGACCCGCGTCTTCGTTGCCGCCGGCGGCAATATTGACCCAGCCCGCCGGTTGCCGCAGGCACTGGTGGGGCTCCGCGCCGCCTTCGGCGCGTTGACGGTGTCTCCCTGCTACGCGAATGCAGCCTTCGGTTTCGAGGGCGAAGATTTTCATAACCTCGTGGTGGCCTTCGACACGGCGTTGCCGTTGGCCGAAGTGCTGGCGCAGTTGCATGCCATCGAGGAAGCCTGTGGGCGCGAACGCCAAGCGGCGAAATGGGCAGCCCGTGCCATGGACCTTGATGTGCTGCTCTTTGGTGACTGCGTAGGCGAGTTCCCTGGTGCCAGCTTGCCCCGACCAGACTTGCTGAAGCGCGCCTACATGCTGGGGCCTTTGGCGGACCTTGCGCCGACGCTCGTGCATCCGACCTTGGGAATTTCCATCGCCGAACTCTGGGCTGCCTACGACAAGACCGGCTGGCAGCCGCGAGTGGTTGCGCTGGCCTAAGGTGCGTGGACTGATGCGCGCGTTGTTGCGCGCGTTTGGACTGCCCGGTCAGTAGCCGCCGACGGTGCGGCCGCCGTCCACCGCCAGTATCTGGCCCGTGACGTACGGCGCGTCCTTCAGAAAGAACAGCACGGCCTTGGCTACGTCTTCCGGGCTGCCCATACGTTTCAGCGCAGTGCGGTCGAGGATGCGTTCCTGCAAAGCCGGGTCCTGCGGTGCGCCCCCTTCCGGCCAAAGGATGGGGCCGGGCGCTACACCATTCACCCGGATGGCTGGCGCCAGTTCGCGCGCCATGGACTGCGTCAGCATGTGCAGGCCAGCTTTCGCCGCGCAATACACGGGGTGCTGCTTCAGCGGCCGCGTGGCGTGGATATCGACGATGTTCACTATTTGTCCGCCATGCTCCCGCAGTTGTGGGGCGGCGGCCTGCATCAAAAACAGCGGCGCACGCAGGTTGGTGCCGATGAGGTCGTCGAACTGCGCCGGGGTGATGGTGCCGACGGGAGTGGCGTAGAAGGTGCTGGCGTTGTTCACCAGTGCCGTGAGCTTCCCGAAGGCGGCGACGGTGGCCGGCACCAAGGCGCCTAAGGCTTCGACATCAAGCAGGTCCGCCCGGACTGCCACGGCGGAGCTGGGACGGCGTGCGTTGAGTTCGGCTACTAGAGCTGCAGCCGGCGCAGCACTGCGGTGGTAATGCACGGCGATGCGGGCGCCGTGGGCGTGCAGCAGGCGCACGGTGGCGGCTCCCAGCCGCTTCGCTGCACCCGTCACCAGCACCACTTCTGCGGCCAGGGCGGAGGAATCCAACGTCGTTACCATGGCGGCAAGATACCAATCCTGTGGCCTCGGCGGGTGATAATCGCGTCATGGAAGCCAGCTTGCCTCTGCCCGAACTGACCGCCGACGAGGCTGCGCACGCGGCGCGCGTGTTGGCATACCTGGTCGCTGGCCTCGAGGCTTCTGGTGGCCGCTGGCCTTTCGCTGCCTTCATGGCAGAGGCGCTTTATGCGCCTGGTCTTGGCTACTACGCCGCCGGTGCGCGGAAATTCGGTGCCTCCGGCGATTTCATTACGGCACCGGAAGTCTCGCCCCTATTCGGCGACTGTCTGGCGCGGCAGGTGGCCGAGGTATTCGGGAATCTTCGCGCAGACCCGGGAGCGCCGCTAACGTTGGTGGAATACGGTGCAGGCAGTGGCGCTTTGGCCGTGCAGTTGTTGCAGAGCCTGGCGGAGCTAGGCGAACTGCCCGACACCTACGCCATCGTCGAGGTGTCGGCGGAACTGCGTGAGCGGCAGGCCGAGGCGGTGGCTACCCTGCCGCCAGCGCTGGCTTCGCGAGTTTGCTGGTGGCCTGGGCACGCAGCGGCGCCGTGGCGCGGCGTGTTGCTGGCCAACGAAGTCCTGGACGCCTTGCCGGTAGAGCGCTTGCGGCTGGGCAGGGAGGGCCTGGAACAGTTGTTCGTGGTCGCGAGTGGTGCGGTGGAAACGCGCCTAACTGGCGGCGCTGGTCTGGCGCTGGACTGGCAGCCCGCGTTGCCCGCATTGCAGGAGTGGTTCGCCGGTATCGACGCGGACTTGCCGCTGCCTTTGTCGTTATCTCTGCCGGTGGGAACCGAGTTCGAGGCTTGCTTGGCCGCCGGGCCATGGGTTCAAGACGCGCTGGCACACCTTGCTGCCGGCGTTGCGCTCTACATCGACTATGGCTTGCCGCGCGCGCAGTTGTACTCACCAGCGCGGCCACGCGGCACGTTCAGTGCTTTCTGCAGACATCGGCAACATGAAGACGCCTTGTGGCACCCCGGTTTGCAGGACTTGACTGCTTGGGTGGACTTCACCGGTGTGGCCGAAGCGGGACTGGCTGCCGGGGCGCATGTTGCCGGCTTCACGACGCAGGCCCAGTTTTTGGTGAACGCGGGATTGGATGCAGCGTACGCGGCGAGGCTGGCTGGCCTCGAAGCCGGCGAACGCAATGCACAGAACTCTGCGAGGCAGGCCTTGCGGCTGGCTGCCTTGGCGCAGGGCGCGCAGCGTTTGTTGATGCCGCAGGAAATGGGTGAACGTTTCAAAGTGTTGTCACTCGCGAAGGGTTACGATGAACCCCTCGTCGGGTTCGCTCGGCGTGACCTCACCGATACCCTTTAGATTTCGTACGGAGTATGGCCTTGAGCACGACCCTCCCTCTAGTTGCGCAAGCGGCCGGTGACGGCTCCTATCTCCAGGCCGTGGTGCTGGGTATCGTGCAAGGCGTGACGGAGATGCTCCCCATCTCGAGCAGTGGCCATCTCATTTTGTTGCCGCGCTTCTTCGGCTGGACGGACCAAGGCTTGGCGTTCGATGCCGCCATGCATGTGGGCACGTTGCTGGCGGTGCTGCTCTATTTCCATCAGGACCTTTGGCGCATGTTCACGGCGGGCCTCGCCAGCGTGTTCAAGGGAAGGCACACCCCGGACAGCCGGTTGGCGTGGGCGGTGGTCCTGGGAACCATCCCGGTGGCGTTGGCCGGTGTACTGTTGAAGGACACCATCGAGCACGCGTTCCGCAACCCGGTGCTGGTGGCGGGAAACTTGGCGTTCTGGGGCGTGGTGTTGTGGCTGGCGGACCGCTATGGCCGTCGCCGCCGCAGTGTGGCGCAGACCGACCTGCGTGATGGCTTGCTCATCGGTCTGGCGCAGGCGCTCGCCTTGGTGCCGGGCACCTCGCGTAGCGGTATCACCATGTCCGCAGGGCTGGCGCTCGGGCTTACCCGCGAAGCGGCGGCACGGTTTTCGTTTTTGTTATCGGTGCCAGCAGTGGCCGCAGCGGGCGCACTGGCGGTGCTGGACTTGGCGAAGGCGGGCTCGGCTCAGCCGTGGGGCCCTATGGGTGTGGCGGTGGCGGTGTCCGCCATTACCGGCCTGCTGTCCATCCATGTACTGCTGCGACTTATTCAGCGTGTCGGTATGGCGCCGTTCACCGTTTACCGCTTGTTGCTCGCCGCGTTCTGCGTTTACGTTTTCGTCTAGGCCTTTAGGCCTGTGCTTTGGCCAGTGCACGGACATGGGTTACCGCGGCGAGGCGGCGCTCGCGTAATGCCGCGCCAAAGGCTGGTCCACTAAGCTCGGTACGTTCTTCGGGTGTCAGCTGCGCCGCCGCGGCTGCGGTCAAGGCAGCGGTTAGCAAAGCGCGTTGCGGGTAGGGCTCGGCTTCGCGTCCCAAGCGCCCGCGCTTGTCGGCTTCGCAGGCCTCCAGCAGTTCCGCAAAGCGCTCACGGCGGCGAAAGGCGTCACAGCTTTCCAGCAACTCCAGCGTCGTATCGCTGCGCAGTTCCAGCGCGAGGTGCACTCGCAAATGTTCTCGGCAAGCCAGTTCCGCCAGTTCGCGGTGGTCAGTAGGCACGCGCCAGCGTTCGCAGACCGCGCGCACCAGTGGTACGCCGCGCGCTTCATGCGCAATGTGCCGCGGCCATTCTGCTGGCGGCGTGGTCCCTTTGCCGAGGTCGTGCAGCAACACCGCGAACCGCACGCGCGCGTTGCTGCCCAATAGGGACGCGGCGTCGAGGCAACGCAGGATATGGTCGCCGGTATCGATTTCCGGGTGGTAGGTGGCGTTCTGGGGAACGCCCCACAGGCAATCCAGTTCCGGTAACAAGACACGTAGCGCGCCGCATGCGCGCAGCACTTCTATATAGGTTCGCGGGCTGGGTTCGGCGAGAGCGCGGGCGGTTTCCTGCCAAACGCGTTCGGGCACAAGACTAGATACTTCGCCCGCGGCCACCATGGCCCGCATCAAATCCAGCGTTTCGGGCGCTACGCGAAAGCCTAGCGGCGCGTAGCGCGCCGCGAAACGGGCGACGCGCAAGATGCGTAGTGGGTCTTCGCTGAACGCGGGCGATACATGCCGCAGCAGCTTCGCTGCCAAGTCCTGTTGCCCGCCGTAAGGATCTACCAAAGTACCGTCCGCGGCCTGCGCCATGGCGTTGATGGTGAGGTCCCGGCGGAGCAGGTCTTCTTCGAGCGTTACTTCGGGCGAGTGGTGGGTGGTGAAGCCGTAGTAGCCAGCCGCCACTTTGCGCTCGGTACGCGCCAGCGCGTACTCCTCCTGCGTCTCGGGGTGCAGGAAGACGGGGAAATCTTTGCCGACCTGGCGATAACCCAAAGCGGTGAGGGTGGCGGGTTCTGCGCCTACCACTACCCAGTCACGCTCGCCGACGGCGCGGCCGAGCAGGGTGTCCCGCACGGCACCGCCGACCAGGAAAATTTCCATCAGCGGCTGGCGCGGAGGCGTGCCAGGCGCCCGGCGCGCTGCTCGGGCCCGAGGTAGGTAGGCACCACGGTGCGCATACTGGATTTATCCAGATCGAGGCGCGCGAAGCCGTCGTGGGTGCCGACGCTGTCTACCGTGAGCGACAGGAAGTTGTCCGTAGAGAGCGGTTTGCCGGGGACAAAGTCCATGATGGCGGCCTGCAGGCGTCCCAGCCAGTCCGGAATACCGAACACTGCCCGTCGCAGGCCCAGTTCGCCGCGCACGTAGCAGACCAGTTCACGGAGTGTAAAAACTTCTGGCCCGCAGAGTTGGTAGGTCTCGCGGATGGTCTTCGGGTCGTTCATGGCGAGCACGAAGGCAGAGACCACGTCTTCCACATGCACCGGAGCGAACCGCGCGTTGGCACGGGCGAGCGGCAAGAACGGCAGCAGTTGCAGCAGGCTCGCGAAGCGATTGATGAAGCTGTCCTGCGGACCAAACACCACGGACGGCTGGAAGATGGTCCAGCCCACTTCGCCGCAACCGTCGTGGACGACGCGTTCGGCAGCAGCTTTCGTGCGCAGGTAATGCGACGGGCCTTGGTCGCTGGCGTGCAGGGCGCTCATGTGCAGCAGGCGCGGCACATGCGCTTCGCGGCAAGCGGCGACCACGGCGCGAGTGAGGTCCACGTGGGCGCGCTCGAAGCCGCTGCCGTCGCGCCCGGGCTCATTCAAGATGCCCACGAGGTTGATGACCACGTCTTGTCCGGCGACTGCGGAGCGCAGGAAGGCCCGGTTGTAGGCGTTGCCGGCCCACAGCTCCAAGCCCGGTAACACGGCCAAGCCTGGCGGGAGCAGCGGGCGGCGGCTGACCACGCGCACGCCATGCCCCAGCCGAACCAGACGGGCACAGAGGGCTTGGCCGATAAAGCCGGAGCCACCCAAAATACAAACGGAAAGGCGCCTCATGCCGCCGATTATAGCGGTCTGGAGGCGCCAACGACGCATCGCCCCGGAAGGGGCGGTGCGACGGTGCCCGCTTACTGCAGCGGGATGATGAGCGCGCCGTTGCCGCGGCGGACGGTGAGCAGGTAGGAGCCTTCTTCTTTCAAGGCCTCGCGCAGCGCATTGACGCTATCTACGCGGGTGCGGCCCACCGCGACAATGGCGTCGCCGGTACGCAGACCAATGGCGGCGGCTGGTGAACGTGGTTCCACGGATTGCACGCGAACGCCGTTCGCGCTGTCTTCAAGGGAAGCCCCGGCGAGGGCGGGGTGCGGGTCCCCGCTGTCCTTGGCGTTCGCGCTGTCCTTGTTCGGTGCCGCGTCGTTGATGCTGGCGGTCAGTTGCAGCGGCTTGCTGTCGCGCAGGAGGTCGAGCTGTACCTTCTGTCCGACGCGCAGCAGACCAATGGCATTGCGCAGTTCTGCAGCACTCTTGATGGTGTGGCCGTTGACTGCCGTGATGACGTCGCCCGCCTTTACGCCAGCCTTCTCGGCCGCCGAACCATCCACCACCTGCGACACGAGCGCGCCGCGCGCGTCGGCATTGCCGGCGCCCTTGGCCAGGCCCGGTGTGAGCGTAAAGATGCTGACGCCCAGCACGCCGCGCTTCACCTCGCCGTATTTGATGAGTTGGTCCATGACGGCGCGGGCCATGTTGCTTGGAATGGCAAAGCCGATACCGATGTTGCCGCCACCGTTGCCGGAGAGGATGGCGCTATTGATGCCCACCAGCTCGCCGCGCAGGTTCACCAGTGCGCCGCCGGAGTTGCCGGGGTTGATGCTGGCGTCGGTCTGGATGAAGTTTTCGAAGCTGTCCTCGTTGATGCCACTGCGGCCGAGGCCACTGATGATGCCGCTGGTGACGGTGTGCTGCAGGCCGAACGGATTGCCGATGGCGACGACGAAGTCGCCCACTTCGGCGTTGTCGCTGTCGGCCATGGTCAGTTCCTGCAGTTGCGCACCTTTGACGCGCAACACGGCGATGTCGGTGGCCGGGTCTTTGCCCACCACTTCCGCCTTGAACTGGTGGTCGTCCTGGGTGGAGACCGTAATTTCGCTGGCGTTCTCTACTACGTGGGCATTCGTGAGGAGGTAGCCCTGCTTGGCGTCCACCACCACGCCGGAACCGGCCGCCTGGAATTCACGTTCCGCCGGGCCTTCCGGCACATTGAAAAAGCGACGGAAGAACGGGTCGTCCATTAAGGGATTGCGCTGTTCGCGCACCTTGCCGCGCGTCTGGATGCTGACCACCGAAGGCGAAACCTGCTTCACCATGGGTGCGAGTGATGGCACCGGTGTGGCAGCCACTGAGGTTGGAAGCTTGCCGGCTGCAAGAGTGACCGCCGGCAGACCGACGACGAACAGGGCAGTGGTGGCAGTGGCAGCCACCAGGAATGGGCGGGAAGAAAAGGTCACAGGGCCTCCGGGCAACAAACGGCAACAGTGCTGCGATGGACAGGGTGAGTAGCTGGAAAGTTCCCAGCGCCGACCGTGCCAAGGCTTGGCGCAAACAGTCCAATAGCGGGTTCGCCGCCGCTTCGCAAGGGGATAACCGGTGGATAAGTTGTGGGCAGGCCCGCGCATTAGGGGATTACCCTAAGTTTGCCGCGGTGCAACACAACATCTTGTGTTTGTGCTTTTCCCCGCTTGACAGAATCTGTGGTTGGTGCCGCCGGGTGAAATCTGAGGTATTTTTTTCAACCCTTTGTTTTTCATAGGGTTTGCTGTCAAAAAAAAACTTTCGATGACGCTTGACAGGGGTGACTCCGGAAAATAACTTAGTCCCCCTGCCCACAACATCTTGTGGTTGCTCTGGTTGCCCAAAAGGGCAGTCCGGCGCCCGGATTGGGAGGTGGGGGCAGGCAGGAAAAAAAGGGAGTGGGTTTGTGCCAACTTGGCGCAGGCTCCGCTAAAAATTCAGCCCAATAGAAATACGAAGAAGGGAGTGTCATCCCCCCATGAGTACGGCCTTCAAGTTCGAGCCGAAAGACGTGGATCAAATCCCCTATCAGGAAGCCTCCCTCGACATTTGGGAGAAGAAGTACCGCCTCACCGCCAAGGATGGTTCCGCCGTGGACCACACCATGGACGACACGTATCGCCGTGTCGCCCGGGCCTTGGCCGAGGTGGAAGCCCCCGAACAGCGCGAGCATTGGTTCGATTTGTTCCTGTGGGCGCAGCAGAAGGGTGCTATTCCCGCCGGCCGCATCACCTCTAACGCCGGCGCACTGGCCCACAAGCCCGCTACCAGCACCATCAACTGCACCGTGTCCGGCACCATCCGCGACTCCATGGATGACATCCTGAACAAGGTGCACGAGGCTGGCCTGACGCTGAAGGCCGGTTGCGGCATTGGTTACGAGTTCTCCACGCTGCGCCCCCGTGGCGCTTACGTGTCGGGCGCTGGTGCCTACACCTCGGGCCCGCTGTCGTTCATGGATATCTACGACAAAATGTGCTTCACCGTGTCGTCTGCCGGCGGTCGCCGCGGCGCACAGATGGGCACCTTCGACGTCGGCCATCCGGACGCCCTCGAGTTCATCAAGGCGAAGCGCGAAAACGGCCGCCTGCGCCAGTTCAACCTGTCTCTGCTCATTACGGACGAGTTCATCGAGTCCGTGAAGCACGACCGCGAGTGGAAACTGGCCTTCCCGCTGCCCACCCGTGAATACGACGCCCCCACCATGAACCTCGCCAATCCGGCAGAGTTTGTGTGGCGCGAGTGGCCGCAGAACGAAGGCTATGTCAGCCGCGAAGACGGTTTGGTTTGCTGCAAGGTCTACAAGACCCTGCCGGCACGCCGCGTCTGGGACGTCATCATGTCGTCCACTTACGACTTCGCCGAGCCGGGCTTCATCCTCATCGACCGCGTCAATGAGATGAACAACAACTGGTGGTGCGAAAACGTGCGCGCCACCAACCCCTGCGGCGAGCAGCCGTTGCCGCCCTACGGCTCATGCTTGCTGGGCTCCGTGAACCTCACCCGCTTCGTGAAGAAGCCGTTCACCGCGCAGGCGGAGTTCGACTGGGCGGAATACCGTCAGGTGGTCAAGGTCTTCACCCGCATGCTCGACAACGTCGTCGAGATTAACGGCCTGCCGCTCGAGCAGCAGCGCCGCGAGATTACCGACAAGCGTCGTCATGGCATGGGCTTCCTGGGGTTGGGCTCCACCATCACCATGCTGGGCATGAAGTACGGCTCCGCCGACTCCGTCAGCTTCACCGAAGCCGTGTCGCGCGAGATGGCCGTGGCTGGCTGGGAAGCAGGGCTGGAACTGTCGAAGGAAAAGGGCCCGGCCCCCATCCTCGCTCGTGATTTCGAAGTCAC
>CALQLF020000025.1 GCA_943331345.2 Candidatus Planktophila lacus
GCAACCATTCCTCTAGGACGTACGTCGCCGCACGCCTCAAGCAACCTACCCGGAGGCGGACGCGGGCCGCGCCTTGCCCCTTGCGGGGCGTACCTCCCTATTTGGTCTTGCTCCAGGTGGGGTTTGCCGTGCCGTTGCTGTTGCCAGCCGCGCGGTGCGCTCTTACCGCACCGTTTCACCCTTACCACGCCTGCCTTGCGGCAGCGTTCGGCGGTTTACTTTCTGTTGCACTTTCCGTGGGCTTGCGCCCCCCAGGCGTTACCTGGCACCTTGCCCTATGGAGCCCGGACTTTCCTCCCCGGCGCAGGGTTTCCCCTTTGCCGCAGCGGTTGCCCGGCCAGCTCCCGCGGTCAGTCTACCGTGTCGGCAGGGGCATCGCCGGAGTCTTCAGTCGAGGACAGCGACATGGCCAGCGCATAAACCGCTTGGCGCCGCAAACCCAGCCCCTCAGCCACCACGGCGGCCGCACGTGAGGGAGCAAGGTGAGGCAGCAGGATACGCAGCCAACGTAGCGCCTCCGTTGGCAAGTTTTCACTACCCGCGACCGGGCGATGCCCGGCCACCAGCAACACAATTTCGCCCCGCGCCAAGTTGGGCTCGTTGGGCGCCATAGCTGCCAATTCACCGAGAGAACCGCGGTAAATCGTCTCGTGCAATTTGGTCAACTCGCGTGCCACCACTGCCGCACGGCCTGTACCAAACACGGCGGACGCAGCAGCCAGCGTCTCAACAATGCGGTGAGGAGCTTCATAGAAGACCAGCGTGCGTGCGTCGTTGACGAGCGCCTCCAAGGCCTGTCGCTTGGCCATGGGCTTGGCGGGCAGAAACCCTTCAAACGAGAAACGCTCGGCGGGCAAACCCGCCACGCACAACGCCGCCAGCAGCGCACTGGCGCCGGGCAACGGGGTAACCCGCAAGCCAGCAGCCACCGCGGCGCCCACCAACCCCGCCCCGGGGTCGCTCAGTAGTGGCGTACCCGCGTCGCTCACCAACGCGACATTTTCCCCTGCCTGCAGTCGGGCAATCAGCGCCGGCACCCGCGCCGTCTCGTTGTGTTCATGCAGGGAAACCAGCGGACGCTCCAACCCCAGATAGCGCAGCAATTGCGCTGAATGCCGCGTGTCTTCGGCAGCGACCACATCAGCCGTAGCCAAGGCTTCGCGGGCCCGCGGGGACAGGTCTGCGAGATTGCCGATAGGTGTTGCCACCACGCGTAGTTCGCCTGGCGGCACCGCAGAGGCGGGTATCGTGCCGGACACGCTGGAAATGGCTCGGGAATGCGTCACGGGCGCCGCCTATAATCTGGACATGAAACCGGACGCCATCCTGCCCACGCACCCTGCCCGCACGCAAGCACCAATGCGTCGGCGCCTGCGGGACCGGCTGGCACAGAGCAGCCGCACTCGCCTCACCCTGCCCGCTATCGGACTGGCAATCCTGCTCGCGAGCGGCTGCAGCCTTACCGCCCCGCCGCAAGTACCAGCCACCCGCCCCGCCGTAGCGCCGCGCGCTGCGACAGCTCCTGCGCGCGCAACTCTGTCGCCCGCGGCGGCCGTGGCCGCTGCCCGCAGCGCCGAGGCGCGCGCTGTGAGCCTTTCGGGCGAGGCCCGCACGGTAGCGCTGGAAGAGGCCGCTGCCGCTTGGGTGGCAGCTGGGGATGGTGGAGCCGCAGCACGAGTATTTGCCCAATTGCCCGCCAGCAAGGCCCCCACCGAGCCGCGCGCCCTTCTCGCCGCAGAGATAGCGCTCGCCCAAGGGCAGCCTTTACGCGCGGCGCAGTGGCTCGACCGGCTCCCGCCAAGCAGTCCTTCGCCAGCGCTGCGCTGGGCACGCGCGCGCGTCGCCTTCGCCAGAGGGCAAGCAGCGCTTGGGGTACAACTCGTAGCGGACACGCCCATCCAACCAGCCTCCATCGAAGGCAGCGCCGGTATCGAACGCCTCTGGTCGCAACTTCGCGGCGCCGCGAAACGGGGCGCTGACCTCACCACACCCGCTGGCAGTTCGGCCGCCGTCACTGGATGGCTGGACCTCGCCCGTACCGCACTCCGCGCCGACCAATCCCCCGCTGCGCGAACAACCCTTTTCCAGGAGTGGCGGCGACGCCATCCCGAACATCCGGCCAACGGGCCACTGGTGGTTTCCATGATCGAGGCATCCCCTCCACTGCCGCCCAGCAGTGGCCGCATCGCACTCCTGCTGCCCCTTTCCGGTCGCGCACACGCCGCCGGCACCTCGGTGCGCGATGGCTTTCTGGCCGCTTGGTACGCGCGCCCGGCGCAAAACCGCCCCAAGGTAGATATTTACGACACGGGTACGGACGCCTTGGCCGCGTACCGACGCGCGGTCAGCGAAGGGGCGCAGGCAGTAGTGGGGCCATTGACGAAAGAAGAAGTCGGCGCCGTCGCCCGTGGCGCAGCACCTGGCATCCCTTTACTCGCCCTGAACTTTCTGCCCGAAGGCACGCCGGCGTCACCGCAGGTGTTCCAGTATTCGCTCGCTCCGGAAGACGAGGCCATCGAGGTCGCAAGGCGCCTGGTCGCCGAAGGACGCCGACACGGCATCGCGCTGGTTCCCACCGGCGAATGGGGTCAACGGGTCCAACGCGCTTTCGAGGAGACCCTCCGCGCCGGCGGTGGTCGACTCATCGCCATGCGCACGTACGCTCCCGACACAGCCGACTTCACTGCCCCCATCCTCGAACTGCTCGGCGTCGACGAGGCCAAAGGCCGGCATCACAAGTTGGTGCAAGCGCTGGGAACCCCGCTGGAATTTGCCGCCACGCGGCGGAACAACATCGAGTTCGTGTTCATTGCCGGTCAACCGCAGGCGGCGCGCCTCATCCGGCCGCAGTTGCGCTTCCATTACGCGGGGGACCTGCCCGTGTATGCCACCTCCGAGATCTACGATCCCAGCCCGAAGGCGAACCTCGATCTAGAAGGCGTCATGTTCCCCGACATGCCCTGGATGATCGACCCGGACCCGGCGGCCGTGGATGTGCGCAACGATCTGCGCTCTGCTTGGCCCGAACGGTTCCGTCGCCGCGGCCGTCTGTATGCGCTGGGCTTTGATGCCTACGCGGCGGTCTCCGAAATCATGACCAGTCGCAACCCATTCCGGATGCCACTATCCGGGATGACTGGCCGACTGACCGTGGATGCGGGGCGACGCCTGCACCGCGAACTGGAATGGCTACAGATTCGCGGCGGTGAACTCCGCTCCTTGCCACCGGCAGGGCTTGCCGCGACCGACGCCCCCTAACCAGAGCCATGGCTGACGCTCGGCATGTGGCAGGGGCTGCTGCCGAACAACGGGCGCTGGAGCACTTGACCTGCGCCGGGCTCCGTTTGCTGGAGCGGAACGCGCGCTTTCGCGCGGGTGAATGGGACCTCGTGATGACCGAAGGCGAAACTCTCGTCTTCGTGGAAGTACGCCTGCGGCAGCATCTACAGTTCGGTGGCCCGTTGGCGAGCGTGGACTGGCGCAAGCAACGCAAACTGGAGCGCGCAGCAGCCTTGTGGCTACAACGGCACCCGGAACAACGACAGCGCCGCGCGCGGTTTGATGTCGTCGGCTTTAATAGCCCCACGGCGGAACCGACGTGGGTCCGCGATGCCTGGCGGACTACTTGACCACCTTGAAGCGGGCCCTTCGTTCGGCAGCCTCGCCACTGGGCGGCGCCGGAGGCTCGGGAGGTGGCTCCGGCACCACGTGCCCCGCCAAGTCTTCAGCCGTGAACACAATGCCTTCACCGGTCTCGTTGGCATAGATGCCAAGCACCGCAGCGATAGGGATGACCACGCTGTGGGCAACACCACCAAAACGGGCGCCGAAAGTGACCTCGTCGTTACCCAGACGCAAACCGTTGGTAGCGCCCCAACCGCAATTGAGGACGATTTTGCCGTCACGAACAAACGCACGCGGAACCTGTACACCGACCAGTTCCGCATCGACTACCAAGTGAGGCGTCAGGCCGCTGTCGCAAATCCATTCATGCAAGGCACGAAGCAGATACGGGCGACGCGGACGACTGGCCGGGGGAGTCGTCACCTCAATCGAGGTCGATATCGCCGGACACGGCGGAAACCAGCCGTCCCGAGGTGGTCAGGCTAGCCCGGAACGAAGCCCTTGCGAACTGCCTCTGCGCGTAACGCTTTACGTCCGCGCCGGCATCGCCGAGTTCGATACCCAGCATAGGCAAGCGCCACAACAACGCCAGCACGGTTGCGTCGACGAAGCTGAAAGTGTTGCCGAGGAAGAACGGTTGCGCCCGGAAGAGCGGCGTAGCGGCTAGCACCGCCTCACGCAGGTCGCGATTCGCTGCAGCCATGGCCTTGGCATTGCCATCGAGGCGGGCCGAAGTGGCCTTCGCCTCCAGCGAAAACCAGTCGCGCTCGATACGCGACACGGCCAGACGCAGGCGTGCCCGCTGCGTAGGCTCGAGCGGCCATAGCGGCGGGTGCGGATGCCTTTCCTCGAGATACTCGAACAGCACCCGCATGTCGTAGACCGCGAGTTCGCGGTCGGCGAAAGTGGGAACCTCGTGGTACGGGTTCAGGTCCAGCAAATCCTCGGGGGGACGTGCCGGGTTGACGTCGACGATGTCGACATCCAGAGCTTTCTCCGCAAGAACGATGCGCACAGCGTGGCTGCGCGGGTCGTCCTTGCGGGAATACAGAACTAAAGATGCGCGTGCAGCTGCCATGGCATTACTTCACGTCTTTCCAATACTCCTTCTTCAGGAGATACGCGAACCCGGTAAACACCAGCAGAAACAGAATGACCCAGACGCCGAGGTCACGGCGCTTGGTCTGAATCGGTTCGCCAATGTATTCGATGAAGTTCACGGTGTCGCGCACGAAGGAAGCATATTCCTCCGGCTTCAACGTGCCCGCATCGCCCGCTTCGAGTTTCTCCACCACGCTGACGGCCTTGCCGTCTTCGCCCGTGTGCGATTTCATCACGGCCTTCTGCACGCCCTGCAGGCCGGAGAGCACGTGCGGCATGGCAGTGCCCGGCAGCGCCAGGTTATTGACGCCGTGGGGACGGCTGTCGTCCGCGTAGAAGGTCATAAGGAAGGTGTAGATGTAGTCCGTACCGCGGGCACGGGCCAGCAACGACATGTCCGGCGGGGCATTGCCGAACCAACGCTTCGCAGCGTCCGCAGGCATGCCACTCTGCATGGTGTCGAAGGGCGCGGTTCCGGTGAACTGCAGCAACTTCAGGTCCCCCTCGGGAATGCCAAGGTCCGCCGCCACACGGTTCCAGCGAACGTACTTGGCCGAGTGACAACCCAGGCAGTAATTCACGAAGTTACGCGCGCCACGCTGCAGGCTCGGCTGGTTGTAGATGTCGTTGCCGGCATCCATCAACTCCACGCCTTCCGTGTTGGCCAGCGCACCTTGGGCGCCGAACACCATGAGGCCAGCCGCGAAGGCGGCAAGGAACGTCTTCTTAGTGAGCATCGTAGGTGACCCTCTCCGGCACCGGCTTCGTGGAATCCATACGGGACCACCACGGCATCAGCAGGAAATAAGCGAAGTAAATAGCCGTGAACACGCGCGCCAGCATCGGATAGATGCCGGTCGAAGGCTTCAGACCAAGGTAGCCCAGCATGACGAACGTGATGACGAAGATACCGAGGGCAATCTTCGAGATGGGCCCGCGGTAGCGCATGGACTTGACCGGCGACTTGTCGAGCCAAGGCAGCAACGCCAGTAGCACGATGGCGCCGAACATGGCCAGTACGCCCCAGATTTGCGTGCCGAGGAACGACGGCACTGCACGCAAGATGGCGTAGAAGGGCGTGAAGTACCACACCGGCGCAATATGCGGCGGCGTCTGCATGGGGTTGGCCGGCTCGAAGTTGGGCGCTTCGAGGAACAGGCCCCAGCCATCGGGCTTGAAGAACACGATGCCGCAGAACACGAGCAGGAACACGCCCAGGCCGAAGGTGTCTTTCACGGTGTAGTACGGATGGAACGGAATGCCATCCAACGGCTTGCCGTCAGCGCCCTTGGTCTTCTTGATCTCGACGCCGTCGGGGTTGTTCGAACCCACTTCGTGCAACGCCAAGATGTGCGCCACCACGAGGCCGACGAGCACGAACGGCAAAGCGACGACGTGCAGCGCGAAGAAGCGGTTCAGCGTGATGTCCGAGATGTAGTAGTCGCCGCGGATCCATTCCACCAGGCCGTCGCCGACCACGGGGATGGTGCCGAACAGCGACACGATGACCTGCGCACCCCAGAACGACATGTTGCCCCACGGCAGCAAGTAGCCCATGAAGGCCTCCGCCATGAGCGCCAGGTAGATTCCCATGCCCAGCAGCCAAAGCAGTTCACGCGGCGCCTTGTAAGAGCCGTACATGAGCGCGCGGAACATGTGGAGGTACACCACGATAAAGAACGCCGAGGCGCCGGTGGAGTGCAGATAGCGGATGAGCCAGCCCCACTCGACATCGCGCATGATGTATTCGACAGCGCCAAACGCCTCGGTAGCGGAGGGCTTGTAGTTCATCGTCAGGAAGATGCCTGTGACGAGCTGGAGAACCAGCACGAACAAGGACAGCGCTCCGAAGTAATACCAGACGTTGAAGTTCTTGGGCGCGTAGTACTCGGTGACGTGCTCGCGCAGCATCTTGTCGAGCGGGAAGCGAGCGTTGATCCAGCCGCTTAGGCCGCCCTGCTGGGCGGCATTGTTGGGTTCAGTCGAGGCCATGGTGGTGCCTGCTACTCCAGAAAGGGGACGGGGCGACAGGACGGCTTATGCCGCCTGCGCACCCTCCGCGCCGACGACAATCTTGCCATCGCCGACGAAGGCATATGGCGGGACTTCCAGGTTCTTCGGGGCGGGTACGCCCTTGAAGACGCGACCGGACAAATCGAACTTGGAGCCGTGACAAGGGCAGTAGAAGCCGCCCGGCCAACCCGCCTCGACCTCGCCCACGGCGAACTTCGACAGGGGCGAGCAACCGAGATGGGTACAAACGCCCAACACCACGAAGTATTCCGGCTTCTGGGCACGCGCCGGGTTCTTCGCGAACTCCGGTTGCTTGGAACCATCGCTGGCAGGGTCGAGCAGGAGTGGGTCGTGAGTACCAAGACCCGACAACATCTCCGGGGTACGGCGGACCACCCACACAGGCTTGCCACGCCACTCGACCTTGATCATGGAACCAGCGTCCATGCGGGAGATATCAATCTCCACCGGCGCACCCAGCGCCTTGGCGCGAGCGCTAGGCTTCCACGAGGCAAGGAAAGGCGACACCGCAAGGCCGGCACCGATGGCACCCGTCGCGGCAGTGGCTGCCGTCAGCAACTTGCGACGACCCAGATCAACATGTTCGCTCATTGATAAACCCCAAGGTTTTGTCACCGCGCCCGGACGACCGCCAAGTCGACCGGGGGCAACAGGTATTATACACACGCACCAAGGGGCACTTGCACCACTCCCTTGGCACAGACTTAAGCGCGCGCCCTTGACACTCGGCCCGCGCACCGCGACGGTAGTACCACGATGCATCGCTCAATCAAACGCTTGGACCAAGCAGTCCGCTACGCCTCGCCCTGGATTTCGGTAGGGCTCGCGCTAGCGTTACTGGTGGTGTGGCTGCGGCCCGGTACAACCCTCACGCAAGCACCCTCCCCAGTGCACGCGGCGCAGCAACTGCCGGCTAACGGCAACCAGACGTCGCCACCCCCGACACCAGCGACCGTGGCAGCAACACCAGCGCTCACGCCAGCGACTGAAAGGCACGAAGCCGCGTCCTACGCTGCTGCCGTGAGCGTTGCCGCGCCAGCGGTCGTAGGCATAAGCACGCAGAGCGTGGTGCGCGGGCGCGAAGTGCCGAGTGGACTGCCTGAGGAATTCATCCATTTGATGCCTGAGACTGCGCAACGCGTTCAAGGCGCCGGGTCCGGCGTCATCATCGATGCGCGCGGCTATGTGGTGACCAACCAGCATGTCATCGCCAATGCCAACGAAGTCACGGTGCAACTGGCAGATGGCCGCTCGGCACGCGCACGCATCGTCGGCAGCGACCCGGACACGGACCTGGCCGTCCTGAAGATTCCGCTGCAGCCCCTACCCACGATTGAACTCGGCCGCTCCGACCGACTGCGGGTGGGCGATGTAGTACTCGCCATCGGCAACCCGCTGGCCATGGGCCAGACCGTCACGCAGGGCATCGTCAGCGCCACCGGTCGCGGACAACTGGGGCTCGCGATGTTTGAGAACTACGTGCAGACAGACGCAGCAATCAACCCCGGCAATTCCGGCGGCGCCTTGGTGGATGCCAGCGGCCGCTTGGTGGCCATCAACACCGCAGTACTGAGCCGGCAAAGCGGCACCGAGGGGATTGGCTTCGCTATCCCGATGAACCTGGTGCGCGGCGTGGTGGCCGAACTCATCGACAATGGCCGCGTGGCTCGCGGTTGGCTAGGCGCCGGATTGCACGACGTCGAGGCCATCATTCCGAGCGGCGGTAAACCCGCGGCGGGCGACATCACGCGCAACGCCGCCGGCGCGCCACGGCTCCGCGGTGTCGCTGTCGCGGGGGTATGGCCCGGTAGTCCGGCCGCAGCCGCCGGGCTTGGTATGCGGGACTTGGTATTACGGCTGGACGGGCACCGGGTCGTCGATGCACGCGACCTGGTCTCTCGGCTAGCGCAACGGCGCCCGGGCTCGAAAGCGCGACTCGAAGGCTATCGCTACGACATCAATGGCCTGAAGCCGTTTGCCGTGACGGTGACACTTGGCGAACGACCACAAGACGCCCAGGAACTGGTCGGGAACTACCCCGGTCTGGTACCGGGCTAACGCCTTGGGGCTGCTGCCGAGCGGCCCCGCCGCAAGGCAACAATGCCAATCAGCCTGGAACGCGCCGGATCTGGGCGCCCAGTGCGCGCATTTTTTCTTCGATGCGCTCGTAGCCACGGTCGATGTGATAGATGCGCTCGATGTGGGTCTCGCCTTCCGCCACCAGCGCCGCCAGTACCAGACTGGCCGAGGCACGCAGGTCCGTGGCCATCACGGGAGCAGCCGTCAACTTCGCCACACCCCGCATGATGGCCGTATTGCCCTCGATGCGAATATCCGCGCCGAGGCGACGCATCTCGAGCATGTGCATGAAGCGATTCTCGAAGATGGTCTCGACGATAGTGCCAACGCCCTCGCCCACCGTATTCAAAGCAGCGAACTGCGCCTGCATATCGGTCGGGAACGCCGGATACGGTGCCGTGCGCAGGTCGACGCACTTGAGTCGCCGCCCACGCGCATCCACCTCGATCCAATCCGCGCCAGCGGTGACCAGCATGCCGGCCTCCCGAAACTTGGCCAGCACCGCGTCGAGATGGTCGGCACGCACGTCGCGCACGCGCACGCGACCACCCGTGATGGCGGCGGCGCAGAGATACGTGCCGGCTTCGATGCGGTCAGGCATGACATCGTAATGCACGCCGCCGTTCAGCTTTTCCACGCCTTCAATCGTGATGGTGTCGGTGCCCGCACCACGAATATTGGCCCCCATCGCGATGAGGAACTGGGCGAGGTCGACCACCTCCGGCTCGCGCGCGGCGTTTTCCAGCACCGTGGTGCCTTCCGCCAGCGTGGCTGCCATCAGCAGGTTCTCGGTGCCAGTGACAGTGACCGTGTCCAGCACGATGCGCGCGCCGCGCAGGCGGCTTGCCTTCGCCCGGATGAAGCCGTTCTCGATACGGATATCCGCGCCCATTTGGCGCAGCCCTTCCACATGGATATTGACGGGGCGCGCACCGATGGCGCAGCCACCAGGCAGTGACACGTCGGCATGGCCGAAGCGGGCCAGCAATGGACCTAGCACCAGAATGCTGGCGCGCATGGTCTTCACCAGTTCATACGGCGCGACACAATCGCGCAGCGTGGTGGGGTCGACCCCGACCCGTAATTTTTCGTCGATGGTGACGCTGACGCCCATACGACCGAGCAACTCGTTCGTAGTCGTCACGTCCTGAAGGTGGGGAACATTGCCCACGGTCACTGGGCCCGAGGGCAGCAACGTGGCGGCAAGAATCGGCAGCGCCGCGTTCTTGGCGCCCGAAATGCGCACTTCACCCTCCAGCGCCACGCCGCCGGTGATAATCAGCTTGTCCATGGCTTCCCCTCAGGTGCCCACGCCGGCGGCCGTGGCCTCTTCCGGCGTGTAGGCGGTGATCGACAACGCGTGCACCTCACGACCGACCTCATGGCCGACCGCGCCGTAAACGAGTTGATGGCGCTTCAACGGCCGCAGCCCCGCAAATTGCGGCGCGACGACCAGCGCTTCGAAATGGGTATTGTCTGCGGTCTGTACGTGCGCCTTAGCGCCAGGGAGACCGGCCTCGATTCGGGCCTTAACTGCTGCTGCGTCCATAGCGCGGCAGTTTACGGGAAAGTGCGCCGGCGCGTGTCCCGGTGCGCAACCGACGGTAACCCAGTGCCCGGGCGCGCTATGATGCGAGCATGACTGCGCCCCTCGACGATACCCGCATTCTAGCCGCCGGCCGTGCCGCGCTCGCCACCGAGGCGGCAGCCGTAGCCGCACTGGTGGAACGACTGGACGCCACTTTCGCTGCCGCTTGCCGCTGCCTCATCAGCGTTCGTGGGCGCGTGGTCGTGACTGGCATGGGGAAGTCCGGGCACGTCGGCAGCAAGATAGCGGCCACCTTGGCCAGCACCGGCACCCCGGCATTCTTCCTTCACCCCGCCGAGGCCATCCACGGCGATCTAGGCATGATTACCCGCGACGATGGCGTCATCGCCCTGTCGAACAGTGGCGAGACAGCCGAAGTATTGGCGCTGGTCCCTACTCTGCGCCGCCTCGGCATTCCCGTGGTCGCGCTCACGGGCAACCCGGCGTCTACGCTCGCCACCGCGGCCTCCGTACATCTGGATGTCGCGGTCGCGGCGGAAGCCTGTCCGCTGAATCTGGCACCCACGGCTAGCACCACGGCCACGCTCGCCATGGGCGATGCCCTCGCCGTAGCCCTGCTGGAACTGCGCGGTTTCACGGCCGAAGATTTCGCTCGCTCCCACCCCGGTGGCAGCCTGGGCCGACGCTTGTTGCTGCACGTTGCCGACGTCATGCGCAAGGGCGAGGCCGTGCCCGTGGTAGGGCCAGAAACCCCACTGCGGGACGGACTGCTCGAGATGTCCGGCAAGGGCCTTGGCATGACTGCCGTCACGGACGCCACCGGCCGACTCCTCGGCATCTACACCGATGGCGACTTGCGGCGCACGCTGGACCATGGACCGGACCTGCGCACCCTCAAGATGCATGAAGTGATGACACCAGCGCCCAAAGCCATCCTGCCAACCGCCTTGGCTGCCGATGCTGTCAACCTCATGGAGCAGTACCGCATCACGGCCCTTGCCGTGGTGGACGACAGCGGTCATTTGGTAGGCGCCTTGAACGTACACGACCTGCTCCGCGCGGGGGTCATGTGAACCCGGGCGGGCGCTCGCAAGCACAGGGCACGCCTCTCGCGGGCATCCGCCTGCTCGTGCTGGATGTGGACGGCGTACTGACGGATGGTCGTCTCTACTTCGGCGCGGAAGGCGAAGCACTCAAAGTCTTTCATGTGCGCGATGGGTATGGCTTGAAACTGCTGCAACGCAGCGGCCTGCAACTCGTCGTGGTCTCGGGCCGCCGCGCCGCGGCCGTAGACGCGCGCATGGGTGAACTCGGCATCGCTGACGTGCACCAAGGAGTCGCCGACAAGGTGGCCACGGTCACCGCCATCGCCGCTGCTGCTGGAATCCCTCTTTCTGCCGTGGCGTGCATCACCGACGACACCACCGACCTGCCACTGATGGCCGCCGTGGGGTTGGCGGTTGCGGTAGCAGATGCGCACCCAGCAGTACTCGCGGCTGCACACCACATCACCACGCTGCCCGGTGGGCAAGGCGCGGTTCGCCAACTCTGCGATGCCCTGCTGGCAGTCCGCGGCGAGGTTCCCAAGTGACTACCAGTCGGTGGCGCCAAGCTGCGGCGCTAAGCGGCTTCGGCTTGCTCGCCGCAGTCACGGCATGGTGGGGTTATCGCCCGGAAGAAACCCCTGAAGCCGGTAACCAGTCCTTGGCGGCTCCCGCCTACAGCCTGCGCTCGGCAGTCTTAGAAGAAACCGGCCCTGACGGTCGCTGGCGCCTCCACATCGAGACCGAGACCGCCAGCGAATCCGCTCCCGGCAGCCGTGAAATCGACCTGCAAGGCGTTCACGCGCAGTACCACCCCGGTTCACCGGATGCGTGGCGCCTGCAGGCCAAGCAAGGCCACCTACCTGCGGGTGGCCACCGCCTCCTGCTCAGTGGCGGGGTGGAACTGGAACCCGTGGTCAGGCGCGAAATCGCCTCGCCCAGAATTTCCACTACCAGGCTCGCGTTGGACCTCGAACACGAACGGGCCACCACCGCCGCGCCGGTCACCATCCACTTCGGCCCACACGATCTCGGGGCCATTGGACTCACGGCCGATATGAAGGCCGGGACGCTACGGCTAGAATCGGCACTCCATGGCACTTTCCAACATTAAACTCTGGCGCAAACCCCTCGGTTTCGCGCTTTGCGCCTTGCTGGCACCGGCCACGGTGCTGGCTGCCGCTGCGCCGCGCGCCAGCCAGCCCATCGCGCTGGACGCCGCCTCTTCAGATTTCGACTACAAGAACAACTCCCTGCGCTTCAGGGAAATTCGGCTGTCGCAGGGTGTTCTGCGAGTGGAGGCGACCGAAGCTCTCGCTACGGGCCTGAACTTCGACAATAGCCAGTGGACTTTCCACGGCGCCGTCAAGATCACCACGGCAGACGGCACCCTGACGAGCGACACCGCGACGGTGGACTTCCGCGACAACACCCTGGCACGCGCGCTGATCAACGGCAGTCCAGCCACGTTCTCCCAGCAACGCCCACCGACCACGCCAGGGGGTAAGCCCCGCCAGGTGCATGGCGCCGCGGGCCGCATCGACTACGATCTGGCGGCCGGCACGGTCCGCCTCAGCGAATCGGCCACGCTCTCTGATGGCGCCAATGAGATTGCCGGCAAGACGCTCGTTTACGGTCTGCGCGACCAGCGCGTGCTCGCCAACCCGGGCGAGCAATCCACCGAACGAGTGCGCATCACCATCCAGCCGGGCACCCTAAGCGACACCCCGGGCACCAAAATGCCCGACCGTGCAAAAGAGGGTCCGCCGTGACCGTCCGTCTGCAGGCCACGGGCCTCTCGAAGCGCTACAAGGCAAGGCAAGTCGTCAAAGACATCTCCCTCAGCGTCGGCCCCGGCGAAATTGTCGGCTTGCTCGGCCCGAACGGCGCCGGTAAAACCACCGCCTTCTACATGATCGTCGGCCTAGTGCCTTGCGACGGCGGCAGCGTCACCTTGGGGGAACAAGACCTCACCTCCCTGCCCATGCATCTGCGGGCCAGGGCCGGCGTCGGGTATTTGCCGCAAGAGCCTTCGGTCTTCCGGCGCCTGAGCGTGGCTGACAATCTGCTCGCCATCCTGGAAACCCGTCCGAATCTGGACGCTGAAGCACGGCAGCAACGGCTCGAAGCGCTACTCGACGAACTGCATATCGGCCACCTGCGCGACAATCTTGGCCAGAGTTTGTCCGGCGGAGAGCGGCGGCGCGTGGAAATTGCCCGTGCGCTGGCCGCCGACCCTCAGTTCATCCTGCTGGACGAACCCTTCGCCGGTGTTGACCCAGTATCCGTAGCCGACATCCAGCGCATCGTGGCGCACCTGCGTGACCGTGGGATCGGCGTGCTCATCACCGACCACCAGGTGCGCGAAACGCTGGGAATTTGCTCCCGCGCCTACATCGTCAACCAAGGTGCGGTCATCGCCTCCGGCACGGCCGCAGAAATTCTGGCCAACCCGGAGGTGCGTTCCGTTTACCTCGGTCAGGACTTCAAGATGTGACGGCGCGCGCAGTGCCCCACACGCCCCGCGCGAGACACTGACGGCAGATGCTCAAGCCCTCCCTGCAACTCCGTCTCGGCCAACAGCTGACGATGACGCCCCAGCTGCAACAAGCCATTCGGCTGTTGCAACTGACAGCGCTCGACCTCCAGCAGCAGATTCGCGAGACGCTCGAGACGAACGTCATGCTGGAGGTAGACGAGGAAGCCGATTACGGTCTGGAAGTGCCCCTATCCGAGGCGCGTACCGCCGCCAGCGATGACGGCGACGGGGACCCCACGGAGTTGCCCGACGGAAGGGATGGCGCCATCACGGATGCCACCGACTCCGAGGGCATGGCGGAAAACTGCGATTGGGACGAAGGCCCGACGGCGGCCGCCAGCGATACGCCTTGGTCCGGCCCGGACGATCGCGACCAGGATTACTCGGACCCCGCCGGCAAAACCCTGCGCGACCACTTGCTCTGGCAGTTGGAGATGACCCGGCTCGATGCCCGCAAGGCCGCCCTAGGGCGCGCGCTCATTGATGCTGTGGACGATGACGGCTACCTGCGCGACACCCTCGAAGAAGTATGCGCGGTGGTTCATCCCGAATTCCCCGAGGCCGACACGGATGAGGCTGAAGCCGTCCTCATGTTGGTGCAAGCTTTCGACCCACCCGGCGTGGCTGCCCGCTCGCCGGGCGAATGCATTGCGCTGCAACTGGCACAACTGGACCCCGCTACCCCAGCGCTGGCACTAGCCCGGGACATCGCGCTGAACCATCTGGCGCTCGTCGCCGGCCAACAAATGGCCATGCTGCGCAGGCAAACCCATGCCAGCGACGCCGAACTGGAAATAGCCATCGCGCTGGTTCGCACCTGCAACCCGCACCCCGGCAACGCCATCCATACGCCAGACCCCGAATACGTCGTCCCAGACGTTTATGTCCATCGTACGGAGGGCCGCTGGCAGGTGGATCTGAACCCCGGCGCCTTGCCGAAGGTACGGGTCAACGAGCAATACGCCGGCTATCTCACGCGCGCCGCCGACCATGCTCCTTTGCGTACCCAATTGCAGGAAGCGCGCTGGCTGCTGCGCAGCCTCGAGATTCGTAACGAGACTTTGCTGAAGGTGGCGCGCTGTATCGTGCAGCGTCAGACCGGTTTCTTCGACAATGGCGAAGAAGCGATGGTGCCCATGGTGCTGCGCGACATCGCCGAGGCCGTGGACATGCACGAAAGCACCATCTCGCGCGTCACCACTGCCAAGTACATGCACACGCCGCGCGGAGTGCTGGAGTTCCGTTTCTTTTTCTCCAGCCATGTCGCCGGTGCGGACGGCGGCGAACTGTCCTCAACGGCGGTCCGCGCCAAAATACGCAAACTCATCGCCGGCGAGCAGCCGGGCGTACCATTGTCCGACGCTCGGCTCGCCGAAGTGCTGTCTGAAGGTGGCGCACAGGTGGCGCGCCGCACGGTGGCGAAGTACCGTGAGTCCATGAACATCCCCACATCATCAGAGAGGAAACGCAACCAACGCTAGAACGGGAGGGCTGAAGGACGCAACCGCCCCACCCCGAGAACCCACTTTCCAAGCCGCCTTCGGGCGCCACAGCAGAAGGAAGAGATCATGCAATTGATGCTCACCGGACACCATGTCGAAGTCACCCAATCCATGCGCGACTACGTCGGCAAGCGATTGGAACGTGTCTCACGTCACTTCGATCAGGTCATCGACCTCCACTGCGTCCTTACTGTCGAGAAACTCGAGCACAAGGCTGAAGCCACTGCGCATGTCAGCGGTAGCACCCTGCACGCCGATGCCGTGGCCGAGAACATGTACGCCGCCATCGACGCGCTGGCGGACAAGCTCGACCGCCTCGTCAAGAAACACAAGGAAAAGAAGGCGGACCACCACGCGGCCGAAGCGCCGCGCGGTCGCGCCGTCTAGCCGTTTGGCAGCTCGGGTGCCATGACGGTGCCCGGGCCTGCCGCCGCAGGACAGAGGCTCCCAGGCGGGTGGCAACGCGCCACCGTGCCGGCGCGTTATCATTGACGCAGTTCCTGCGGAGTCTCCCTCTATGGCCGGTTCATTGCGTCTGCTCGTCATCAGCGGCCTGTCCGGCTCGGGCAAGTCCGTGGCGCTGCATATGCTCGAGGATCTCGGGTATTACTGCGTCGACAATCTGCCAGCCGGCTTGCTGAATACCTTCGTGTCGCACCTCGTGCGGCACCCGGAAAGCAGTTATGCCCGTGCGGCCGTCGGGCTGGACGCGCGCAACCGCGCCGCGGATCTCGCCGCCATCCCGGGTCTCATCAAGGACCTCCGCCAAGCGGCCATCGACTGCGACGTGCTGTTCCTCCACGCCGACGATGAGGCCCTCCTGCGCCGCTACGGCGACACCCGGCGCCGCCACCCCTTGGCGAAAGCGGGCCGTTCGCTGCGCGAAGCGATTGGCGAAGAACGCCGTCTGCTTAGGCCGGTCACGGACGCCGCCGATCTGGTGCTCGACACCACCCAGACCAGCGTTCATCAATTGCGCGAAACCATCCGGCAGCGCGTCGACGCGCGCCAGAGCGGGCGCCTTTCCATCCTGTTCGAATCGTTCGGCTTCAAAGACCGTTTGCCCGCCGATGTCGATTTCGTCTTCGATGCGCGTACGCTGCCCAATCCCTATTGGGACCCGGCTCTGAAACACTTGAGTGGTCTGGACGCGCCGGTAGCCGAATTTCTGGCTGCCCAGCCTGCCGTCACCGAGTTTTTGGAGGACGTTGCCAACTTCATCGCCCGGCGCATCCCGGCCTACCAGGCAGCCAATCGCGGCTACCTTACCGTCGCCGTGGGCTGCACCGGCGGCCAGCATCGCTCGGTCTACCTGGTTGACCGACTCGCGGCACGGTTCGCCGCTGAATATCCTGGCGTTTTGGCCAGGCACACGGGTCTGGAACCACGCTAGACCTCAGCCGCCTGTGCCACCAACGGTCAGGGAATCAATGCGCAGCGTGGGTTGCCCAACACCCACAGGCACGCTCTGGCCTTCCTTGCCACAGGTGCCAACGCCAGCATCCAACTGCAAGTCATGGCCCACCATCGACACACGCGTCAGCACGTCGGGCCCGTTGCCGATAAGCGTGGCGCCCTTCACAGGGCGCGTGACGCGCCCCCCTTCGATGAGATAAGCCTCGCTGGCCGAAAACACGAACTTGCCGGAAGTGATGTCGACCTGCCCACCACCGAAGTTCACCGCGTAGAGTCCATCGCGCACCGACTCGAGAATCTCCGCCGGGTCGTGCGGCCCAGGGCGCATGTAGGTATTCGTCATACGCGGCAAAATCGGGCTGGCGAAAGATTCGCGCCGACCATTGCCCGTCGGGGCCACGCCCAT
Source organism: Candidatus Planktophila lacus (assembly GCA_943331345.2). Lineage (GTDB taxonomy): Bacteria > Pseudomonadota > Gammaproteobacteria > Steroidobacterales > Steroidobacteraceae > CAIOHZ01. The sequence goes on from CALQLF020000025.1 coordinate 17,294, forward strand.
CAGACGAGCGTTCTGCTTGTCTTGCAAGTAACCGCGCAACACGCCGTCTTCAATGAGCGTGGTGCACTGGGTGGGCGTGCCTTCGTCGTCGATGTTCAAAGAACCGCGACGCCGGTCCAACGTGCCATCGTCGACGACAGTACAGAGCGGGCTCGCCACCTTCTCGCCGACGCGTCCGGCGAAAGCGGAAGTGCCCTTGCGGTTGAAGTCGCCTTCCAGACCGTGACCAATGGCTTCGTGCAGCAAGATGCCGGGCCAACCGGCCGCAAGCACCACCGGCATGGTGCCGGCCGGGGCGGCCACCGCCTCGAGGTTCACCAAGGCTTGCCGCACGGCTTCGCGCGCCAAGGCTTCACCACGTTCCAGCGTCAGCAACTCATCCAAGCCATAACGCCCACCGGTGCCTTGGTAGCCTTGTTCACGTCGCCCGTCTTTCTCGACGATGACTGACACGTTCATGCGCACCAAGGGGCGCACGTCCGCCGCGAGCGTGCCATCCAGCGCGGCCACCAATACCACTTCGTGGGAGCCGACGATGCTCGCCATCACTTGCCTTACCCGCGGGTCCTGCGCGCGTGCATAGCGGTCAAGGTGCTCGAGGAAGGCCACCTTGTCAGGGTCGCTACGCGTGGCTACCGGGTCATCGGCCAGGTAAAGGCTTTTGCCTTCGCGCGCCTTAAAGGCCTGCACGGGCGCGCCCTGCCCACCCTGACGGGCGATAGCACGCGCTGCGCGCGCAGCCTCCAGCAGGGCGTCTCTGGAGAGTTCATCGGAGTATGCAAAACCCGTCTTCTCCCCAGTGAGTGCACGCACCCCCACGCCTTGCTCGATGCTGTGGGCACCGTCCTTCACCGTGCCATCTTCCAGCGACCAGCTTTCGGACCGACCCGACTGGAAGTAGAGGTCGGCGTCGTCCACTCCAGCGCTGGCCACCAAGCCCAGCGCCTCTTGCAGGTCGGCCAAAGAAAGCCCAGCGGGCTCAAGCAAACGGGTTTGGGCAAGTTTCAGCAAGAGGAGGACCTCGACAGAACACGGTTTTGCAAACAGGGGAAGGATACACGCGTGGCTTGTTGCGCTTCGCGGTCCAGTGCGGCCAGGACCACCCCCGCGCCACGCGGCCGCCGGGACAACACACGCCCCCACGGGTCGACAATGAGGCTATCACCGTAGGTCTCGCGACCATTCGCATGCACGCCACTCTGGGCGGGCGCCAGCACGAAACAAAGGTTCTCGATGGCCCGCGCACGTAGCAGCACTTCCCAGTGGGCACGACCAGTGGGCGCCGTGAAGGCCGAGGGAATGGTGAAGACTTCGGCACCAGCCGACACCATCTCGCGATACAACTCCGGGAAGCGCATGTCGTAGCAGACACTGAGACCGACCCGCCCGATGGGCGTATCAACTAGCGCCACCTTGCCGCCAGGCGAGATATGGTCCGACTCACGGTAGCGCTCCGCGCGTCCGGGCAGGTCCACGTCAAACAGATGAATCTTGTCGTAACGGGCAACTCTTCGTCCGGAAGCATCGTAGACCGGGCAGCAGGCCGCCGGGCGTGCGTCACCGGACACGGTGACAGGAATGGTGCCGCCCACAATCCACAGACCCAGACGCGCCGCTGTTTCTGCGAGGAAGTCCTGAATGGGGCCACTGCCGTCAGGTTCTGCGGCCGCACGCCGCGCGGCATCGTTGCGCGGCATCAACGCGAAATTCTCGGGCAGTACCGCCAGCACGGCGCCACCAGCTTTGGCAGCCGCCAACCACTGTCCCGCTGCGGCGAGGTTGTCGGCCACCGTATCGCCCGAAGTCATTTGCACCACGGCAGCCATCGGTTTCATTTCGCCACTCCTTCGGCCGGTGGCACGGTCTCGCGCAATTCCGCTTCGCTCGCCCCAATCTGCTGCACGGCAGGCGCATCCCAACTGCCAGTGATGCGGTAGTAGCCGCGGGAAATGCCAGCGAGAGACTCCTTGAATACCTTCGAAAAAACCAGCAAGGCAGCGCCCAACGCCGGACCACCGGCCAAGGTACCCGCCGCCACAATGGGACCACCGAGGTTGCCAGTGACTTTCACCGTCTGGTCATAGTCGCGATCGCGCAGGCCCGTGCGACCCACAATTCCGATCTCCGCGGCTGGGCCCTTCAGCACCAAATTCTTCGTGAACGCGTCACCATCTCGCAGTTCAAAATCGCCCGCCACGCGGTCGAAGGCCAAGCCCTTGCCGGTGAGGTCGGTGAAGTCGAGGGTAAGCCGCCGCTGTAGCGCGCCCAGACTCATCAGACCCAAAGCACGACCGCCGGCACCAGGCTCTAGACCGAGCACTTGCCCGTCCTCGGCCTGCACGCCAATACGGCCACCTAACCGTGCCAGAAACTGGGCATCCGGCCCCCCGGGCCAATGCACGTCGATCATCGCCGTGCCATGGCGCGCCGCGATCGCTGGAGCCAAAGCGAGTGCCGTCAGCGTTTTCGCCACGTCGGTGCTCTCCACCTGCAGTTGTACTCGAGACTCTACGTCGCGACGCGTGCCATGCTCTACCATCGACCAACTGCCAGAACCGAGCGCGTTGAATGAGGGGGCCTTGACCTCGGCGCGTGCCAAGCGCAGCCCATCGGGCGTGCGCAAGAGGTCGGCGGTGAGTTGGCCCAATTGCCGGTGCTCGAATTCGAAAGACCGGACCGCAAGACGCATCGCAGGCAATTCTCGCGGGTCAACTTCGCTGGCCGCACCACCACCACGAGCATCGTTAGCCACTAACCGGTCGAGATCCAGTTGCAGACGCCCTGCATGCAGTTCGAACGGCACCAACACCCGGCCACTGATGGCTGGCCCCGCCACATCCACTCGCCAACCTTCCTCACCACCGGACAACTGCACGCTGCTGCTTGGAAAGTCGTACCCCATGAACAACAGGTGGTCAGCAATCACATCCGCACCACGCAGCAACTCTTCGATGCGCATGGGATGTGCGCTGACCACAGGACTTTCCGGCAGACGCAGACGAATCCAACCGGAAGCATCGAGCGCCGGTGCATGCCCTTCAATCCACAAGCGCGAGGCATCCTTCAAAGTCGCCTCGCCGCCCCCCAAGCGCACCGTGCCACGCGTGAAGCGCCAGGCTGAACGATGGACCCATTCCATGGCGGCACTGTCGGTGCCCCACTGCAGACGAGTGACCAACCGGGTACCCGGAGGCTGCGGCGCATCAGCGCCAGCCGACAACGGCGGTTCGTCGCTGATGGCGAGTTCGGCCCGCAGGGGGCGCGCTTCTGCTGCAGGCTTGTCGAAGGGAGCAGGCAAATTCACCGCTGCGCCGGCAAAGTCGGTCTGTGCATGAAACGTCGCGCGGCCCAAGCGGTCCGGCTTGCCATCCAAGGGCACGCGCCCAAGGAAGCGCCAATCGAAGGCACCGGACAACGCCGCCTGCGGCAAGCGCAAGGCTCCAGCCACTTGCTCGCCCTGCGCACGCCCCACGGCCTCAAGTTCGTTCACGACGCCGAGCGCTCCAGCCTTGCTCGCCGTGAACCGAACGGGCCCGCCGAGCCACTGCGCGGTGATGCCCGTCGTCTCCAACGCTGCGTTATGTACGCGCAGTTCACCCTGCACTTGCGTGGCGGCCTCATCGAGCCCGGCAAAACGAACCGTGGCGTCCTTGAGCCGTGCACGGACGTCAATATCGGCCCGCTTCAAATCACGCAGCGGAAGATTCAAGCGGGCACCGTACTGCCCCATCCCCTGTCCATCGAGCCCGTTGAAGAGCGCACCCAGCGTTGGTGCGATCGGTGATGACTGCACCAACCGCAAGGCCTGCCCCAGATCGCCGTGGGCGCTACCAGCGACAGTCAGCAGGCCTTCCCGAAGGTCTGGAATACCGCCACCGCCACTGTCAATCGCCAGTCCACCTACGGTGCCGCTGTACAGCCGCGTGTCCACGCCGAGGCTACTCAGATCCACATCGGCCACCAGGTTCTCGAGATCAGCCCAGCCGTTCGCATAGTGAAGCCGCGCGCCAGCCGTTCGCACCTTCACGCGGAACTCGCCGCCGCCGTAGCGGAAAGGGAAACACCGCATACGCCCGGCATAGTCGATGGTTCCCTCGGTAACCTGCCCACTGACGAAAGCGGCATCGAGCCAGGCCAGAGTAGGCGCCGGCAGATGGGTTGCAGAGAGAAAGCGCGTCGTGGAACGCATGTCCACCTCATGCACAGCAGCATGCAAGGCCAGTACGGGTGAAGAACCGTCCTTCGGCAGCCACAGGCGCGCGCTGGCCTCGCCGTGCCCATCCGCGCGCCGGACCGCGAAATCGTCTGCCTGAATACGCAGACCGTCCGGGTCATACCGCCAACCCAAACGCCCTGCCTGCAGTTCCGTGCCTTCAGGAAGACGCAAGTGCTGCGGCATAAGCAAATGGAGTTGCGGTGAACGCAACTGAATCTCACCGGCACTAGCAGTCCCGTGGAAGCGGCCATCAATACCCACGATTCCCGGGACACGGCCCACGGGACCGATACCGAATTGGAGCAGTTCAGCACCGCCTTCCGGTCGCCAGCTATTGGCCCGCCGCAGGCGCAGGTCCACCTTGCCTATCGCACCTCGCGGCGACAGGTTCGCCAGACGTTCACGCCAAGCTACTTGCGGCAACAAGCCAGCCAACGGCACCAGCGGCGCGGGGCGCAGTTCGGGGCTCTCTAGATGGACTTCGGCGATGCCGGCGCTGTCCGTCGTCCAGGCCACCTGAAGGCGACCACCGCGCCATTGCAACCCGCCCGTGACCATGTCGATATCGCGCAGAGAAAGCTGCGTCGTGGCGCCACGGCGCTGCAGTTTTCCAGCCATCGCCAAGCGGCCGTACTGCACCCATGCAGGCTGCCGGTCGATCCCTAGCCGCGTCAGGCTGGCTTGGTACGCGGTAGTCATCACGGGCACGTTCAATACCGCCGTGGCATCGGGCGGGCCCCAACCACAGGACTCCGCCGGCAGAGGCGCATTCGCCAAGACAAATGCTGCAGACGTCGCGGGCGCCGGCGACGGCACTACCAAACCCAACGACTCGAAGTGCCATTCGGCCTTTTCAGGCACGCGGCCATGGCCGGCGGCATCCAACGACAGCGTCACGACACCAGCCCGAGGCAGTTGCCGCTCTCCGGACAGTACAGGCAACCATTCACGCCAACCGGCGACCTGCAGCCCTCCCGCGCGCAACTGCAGTTGCCAGCCCAACTGGGCGGGCTGATGCAGCGGACCTGCCAACTCCAACTGCGCATCCAGGCGACGCCCAAGTCGCGTCGGCAGATGTACCCCAAAGCCGAGACTCAACTCGTCGCGGTCACGGACGAGATCGATGTCGACGTCATCGAACTCCATGTGCCGATCGGCGGCGCCGGATAGGCTGCGCCGGTCATTCACCCAAACCTTGGCATTCGTGATGCGCAGTAGACCCGTTGGGAGACTATCGAACTCAAGATGCGTGCCCTGCCCACCAGCGGCAGGCTGCCCCACCACGCGCAGACCGGCATCGGTCCATTCGACACCAAGCGCCGGCCCATCCAAGGTCACTCGCGCTGCTGCACGGAAAGTGCGCACCATGCGGAACCAGTCAACGCCCACGCGACCGGCGCGGGCACTCAGCAACTCGCCGCCTTTGCGGTCAAGTACCCGCACTTGACTGAAGGCCAGTTCTGGCCCGAACCAACCCAGCCGCGCGGTCAGGTCCGCGAAGCGCCACTGTAGGCCGGTGACCTGCTCCACCCGCGTCACGAGATCGCTAGCGAGTGTGGGCGAACGCTGGAGCCAAAGCGCGAGCGCCCCCACCGCCACAGCCGCGAGCACCACCAAGGCGGCTAGCGCAAGGGCAGCTCGACGCAACCAGCGGCGAAGGGGTGGGAGGTCTGACATGGAGCCCTAGAGGAGCACCACGTCGAACTGGTCCTGCGTATACAGCGCTTCGGTCTGAAGTCGGATGGGGCGACCGATAGCCACCTCCAACTCAGCCATGGCGCCAGACTCCTCGTCCAGCAACAGCTCGATGACATCCTGGTGGGCCAACACCATGAGTTCACGCACCTCGAACTGACGCGACTGTCGCACCAGTTCGCGAAAGACCTCGTAAGACACAGTCTCCGGGGTTTTGACGTAACGTCGACCAGCGCAAGTAGGGCAAGGCCGGCACAGCAGGTGTTCCAAACTTTCGCGCGTGCGCTTGCGGGTCATCTCCACCAGACCCAGCGGCGAAACGCTACTGATGTGCGTCTTGGCATGGTCGGCAACCAGGGCGCGCTCCAGCGCCTGCAGCACCTGGCGACGATGGTCTTCGGTCTGCATGTCGATGAAGTCGATGATGATGATGCCACCGAGGTTCCGCAGCCGCAGTTGCCGCGCGATGGCGACCGCCGCTTCGAGATTGGTACGGAATATGGTGTCTTCCAGCGTGCGGTGACCGACGAAAGCGCCGGTATTCACATCAATCGTCGTCATCGCCTCCGTCTGGTCAATCATCAGGTAGCCACCCGACTTCAGCGGTACCTTGCGATCCAGCGCTTTTTCGATTTCTTCTTCCACGCCGTGAAGGTCAAAGATGGGGCGCTTGCCAGCGTATTGCTCAATCTTGGCAGCGCTCTCGGGCATGAAGGTGTTCGCGAAGTCGGCCATTTCGGCAAAGGCCGTCGGCGCATCGACCAGCACACGGTCAACGCCATGCCCCAGCAAGTCACGCAAGATGCGCTGGTGCAGTGGCAAGTCTTCATGCACCAGTTCACCAGCCGTGGCTCGCAAGGCCTTTTGCCGCACCACTTCCCATAGTCGCTGCAGGAACAGCATATCCGCCCGCAAAGCCTCCAGAGGTGCGCCTTCGGCTGCGGTGCGGACGATATATCCCCCCGTGCCGACATGACCAAGGCTTACCACCTCGCGCAAGCGGTTGCGCTCTGCCTCATCCTCGATGCGTGAAGAGACGCCAGTACCGTGGCCTTTGGGCATGTAGACGAGATAGCGGGACGGCAACGTAATGAATGTAGTGAGGCGCGCGCCTTTGGTCCCCAACGGGTCCTTCAGCACTTGCACTGGCAAGTCGTCGCCTTCGTTCACGAGGTCGCGGATGTTCTCAGTCCGCGGCGCCACTGCTGCGGTATCGCCATCAATCTCCGGTTGCGCGATATCGGAGACGTGCAGGAAGGCCGTACGTTCGAGGCCGATGTCGATGAACGCAGCTTGCATGCCGGGCAGTGTGCGTGACACGCGACCCTTGTAGATGTTGCTGGTGATGCCGCGACGGTTCGTACGTTCGACGTACACCTCCTGCAGCACACCGTTTTCCACCACGGCCGCGCGCGTCTCGCGCGGCGTGACGTTGACTAAAATCTCGGCAGTCATGGCATGGCTTCCCGCGGCATAGACAAGGCCGTGGACACACCCGCGGCCTGCAGCAACTGTGCTGTTTCGTACAAGGGCAAGCCCATCACTCCCGAATAACTGCCTTGCAGCCGGCTGACAAACATGGCGCCAAGCCCCTGGATGCCATAGCCGCCCGCCTTGTCGGCCGGCTCACCGGTGTCCCAGTAGCGTTCTATCTCGTCGCGCTTCAAGGGACGGAACGTAACCTCACTGGTGCACAGTGCGGTGCGCAGCCCTGCCGCAGAGCGCAGCGCCACGGCGGTAAGCACCTCGTGCGAACGCGACGCCAACCGCGACAGCATGAGCACGAGAGCGGCCTTGTCGGCAGGCTTGCCAAGAATATCCGCGCCGCACACCACGCTAGTGTCCGCCGCCAGCACGGGGCAACGCCCACCACTGGCGGCCCAGACGGCCTCCGCCTTGCCACGCGCCAAGCGCAACACGTAGTCCGCAGGAACTTCGCCAGACCGAACGGTCTCGTCGATATCCGCTGGCCACACTTCCGGAGTGACACCAATCTGCGCCAGGAGTTCACGCCGGCGGGGCGACGCGGAAGCCAACAGCAAAACAGGGGGATGAGGCATTTCCGTTTCCGTCAATTCACAAGCCGGAAGGCGAACCGGCGCGGTGGTAAGGGTGGCCCTTCAGGAGACTGAAGGCACGATACAGGGCCTCGGCAAGCACCACGCGGGCCAAACCGTGCGGCAAGGTCAATGTCGACAAGGACCAGGTAGCGTCAGCGCGCTGCGTACAGGCAGGGTCGAGTCCGTCCGGTCCCCCGATGAGAAACGCGAGGTCCCGTCCGTCCTGAAGACGCGCAGCCAGCCAGCGCGACAGCGCTTCCGTGGTGTGCGCCTTCCCACCCACTTCCAGCGCGACCACGAACATGCCAGGGTCCAGCGCCGCCAACATGCGACGCCCCTCCTCGGCGCGAGCGCGGGCAACGTCGTTCCCATGCCGTTGGGTCACGGGAATTTCCCGCAACTCCATTTTCAGTTCGCCTGTCAGGCGACCGGCATAGTCGGTGAACGCTTCGTCGATCCAGCGGGGCAGCCGCGTGCCTGCCGCCAGTACGCGCGCGCGCACTAGCGAACTAGGACCGCGACTTGACGGCTTGCGGAGCCGCCGCCGGCGCTTCCCAGAGTTTCTCGATGGCGTAGAACTCGCGGACGGCCGGCAACATCACATGCACGATGACCTCATGCAGGTCCACCAGAACCCACTCGCCAGTACGCTCGCCTTCGACGCCATAAGGAGGATGGCCCGCCTTCTTGGCAGCGATGACCACATTCGCCGCCAGCGACTTCACGTGGCGATCGGAAGTGCCCGAAGCAATGATGAGCGTGTCCGCCACATCCATGCGACCACGCACGTCGATGACGCGCAGTTGCTGCGCCTTCATGTCCTCAAGCGCACCTACCGCCAGCTTGGTGACGACAGCCAAACGGTCAGGAGCCTTCGCCGAAGCCTTCGGCGCCTTAGCACGCGCCGGCTTGCCATCCGGCGAAGGGCTGGCCACTTTGGGAGCGGCCTTCTTGCGGGCCACCTTCACTGGCGGCTTGGCCGAAGACTTCGCAGGCGCTTTCGCTTTCGTGGCAGCGGGCTTGGCCGGAGACTTGGCCAGAGACTTGGGCGGAGACTTGGCCAAGGACTTGGCCGGAGCCTTCGCCGCCGTTTTGGCCGGAGCCTTGGCAGCGCTCTTCGCCTTGGCGCCAGCGGTCTTTGCAGTGATGTTGGTCATCCGTTTCCTCGAGGATTTTTTGAAATGAATTCGTTCGCCTGCGCCCGACGCTGTGCCGCGGCAGCATAGAAACCAGAGCCGACGAGCACATCGCGTACCGCGTCAGGCATCAGAAACCGCGGATCGCCGCCGGCGGCCAGCAGGGCACGCATGTCGGTCGAGGAGATCTCCAGCTGCGTCACGGCATGGACAAGGATACGTCCTGCAGGCGCCGCGTGCAGGTCTGCCGCCTTCGCAGCGCCGCGTTCGGCCAGCAATTGCCCCAAAGGCCCGTCGACTGGGGCCTCCCAGCCTGGGCGGTGCGCTACCACGAGATGGGACAACTCAAGCAGGCGCTGCCACTGATGCCAGCGCGGCAACCCGAGAAACGCGTCCATGCCCACGACCAGGCACAACGGGCGCTCCCCCAGTTCGGCACGCAGTTCGGCGAGCGTTTCCACGGTGTAAGAAGGCGTGGCCTTGTGGACCTCCCGGGCATCCACCGTAAAGCGGTCTATACCGGCGACCGCCGCCTGCACCATGGCCAGCCGCAAGGCCGCTGGCGCAAACGTTCCATCGCGATGTGGCGGATTGCCGGCAGGCAGGAAACGCATTTCCGCAAGGCCCAGCACCCGCAGCACCTCATACGCCGTGCGCAGGTGCCCATAGTGAATGGGGTCGAAGGTGCCGCCAAAAATACCTACCGGTTCAAGCACCGCCGGTACTCCGCAATCCCGTGGCTACCGGCAAACTGATGGGGGCACCCGCCAACGCAGCGGTCAACTGCGCAAATGCGCCCCAAGCATCACCGGGACGCACGCCTTTGACGATCAGATCGGTCTGGCCGGCAAACTGCAGCATCTGATAGAGACGCGCCCGTTCACGGCCCAGCCGCCTTGCGGCCTGTGCCAGCGCGCGCTGCCGCCGCGGCCCGCCGCGCCAAGTGCGCATGGGGCCACCACGATCGCCATTGGGGTTGAACTGCAACACTGCACGAACTTCCTCGGCCAGCGTCCACAGCACCAAGGTGGGCTCCTCTCCTTCACCGCGCAGCCCTTCCAGTACCCGCAAGGCACGCTCGGGTTCGCCAGCCAAGGCCGCTTCGCCCAATTGCAGCAAGGTGAAGCGGGCGCTGCGCGCCACGGACTCGGCCACAGCGTCGACCGACAGGGATTGCGGCGCGGCGGGGGTCGCCCCGAGCACCAACGCCAAGCGGGCAATTTCCTGATGGGCCGACACGAGATTGCCCTCGCAGCGCTCCGCCAACAGTTCGGCAGCGCCCTCTTCGGGCTCCAGACCTTGGCGCACCAAGCGCTGCGCAATCCACGCCGGCAGTTTTTCCACCGCGACTTGTTCGATTTCGACGAACACCGCGGAATCGTCGAATGCCTTGACCCACGCCGCCTTGCGCTCGGCCCAATCGAGGCCGCCCGTGATGACGAGGATGAGAAAGTCCGGCGTCGGCTTGGCCGCCAACTGCGCGAGAATTTTCGAGCCTTCCACGCCCGGCTTGGGGCTAGGCAGGCGAATCTCGAGAATCCGGCGGTCCGCGAAGAGCGACATCGCCTGCGTTTCCTGCAGGATGGCGCCCCAATCGAAACCCCGCTCGACCACGAACACGTCGCGACCAGTGAAACCTTGCGCGCGCGCAGCCGCCCGGATGGCATCCGTGGATTCTTCCACCAACAAGGGCTCGCCGCCCGCCACCAAATAGGCGTGGCCGAGGGAACGCTGCAGGTCGCGGCCAAGGGCTTCTGGAGGCAAACGCATGGCGACAGTTTGCCATCCCCGGGGCGATTCGTGCCGTGAAAAAATGTTATGTTGTAACTGTGAAGCGTTTGTCTTATCGCTGGAGTGCCCTGCTCAGCCTGGCCTTGGTGGCTTGGCTGTGGTTGGCTGCCGCCCACGTACACGCCGACGCCAGCACCAGCGGCAGCCACCCAGTTTGCGAACTCTGCGCCGGCCTCGACCGCGCGGCCGCACCGCCACCAGCAGCCCTGCCGGCTCTGGTGCCGCAATCCGGTTACGTCGCCGCCCTGCCCCCAACCACTGCCGGGGTGACGTCCTGGCCAGCCGTTCACTACGCTTCACGCGCCCCTCCCCAAGCCTGAAACCGCGCCCTGCGTCCGCCCCTCTGGTGGCCGCTCTCTCGTGCCGTTCCCGCTTGAGGAAGTCCCATGTTTTGTCCCCGCCTAGGGTTGCCGCGCCATCGCGCCGCCCGCGTTTTCATTTCCCTGATGCTCGGCAGCAGTTCGCCGTTCATGGGCGTAGCCGCGGCAGCGTCCGTGGCAGGCGACGTGACAGGCGACGCGCCACCCGACTCGCCTCATGCCGACCGCGTCGATGAGGAAGTCGTTGTAACCGCCACCGCCTTGCGGGAATCGCCATTGGACGTGGCGCAGCCAGTGACCGTCATGACGGGTGAGGACCTGCGCCGCGCCATGGGCGCCAGCCTCGGCGAAACCGTAGCCGCCACTCCCGGCGTAACGGGCTCTTATTTCGGCGCCGCAGCCAGTCGGCCCATCATCCGCGGCCAAGCTGGCGAACGCGTACTGATGTTGGAAGACGGCGCCGATGCGCTGGACGCTTCAGCTTTGTCGGCCGACCACGCGGTCAGCATCGAAGGACTGGCGGCAGACCAGATTGAAATCTTGAAGGGCCCCGCGACCTTGCTTTACGGCAATGGCGCCGTTGGCGGCTTGGTGAATGTCGTCACCCATCGCGTACCTACCGAACGCATGGAAGGGCTAAACGGCATCGCCGAAATACGTGGGGACACCGCGCTGGCCGAGCGCGCAGCAGCGGCGCGTGTAGATGCTGGTGCTGGCAACTTCGCCTTCCATCTAGACGCCTTCCAGCGTCACAACGGCGACCTGCGCATCCCAGGCTTGGCACTCACCCCAAGCCTACGTGCTGCGCTGGCAACTGAAGGGATCACGGACACCACTCGCGACCGCTTGCCCAATAGCGCCAGCAAGGCCCGTGGCGCCGCGCTGGGTACCACCTGGTTTGGCGAACAGGGCTTCATCGGTGTAGCGGTGAGTCGCTATGAAACCTTCTACGGTATTCCCGGCCCCGCGGAAGTGGCCGGCCCCAGTGCTACCCCCAGTATTACCCAATGGCTGTCGGCGGATGGCCCTGCCATCGATATGGCGCAAACCCGTTTCGACTTGCGCGGTGAATTCCACCCGATCAGCGGCTTCATCGACACCTGGCACCTACGCGGCGCCGTGAACCACTATCGCCATGCCGAGCAGGCACCCGATGGCAGCACGGGTACCCGGTTCGACAACAACGCCCGTGACCTGCGTCTGCTGGCGGACCACCGCTGGGGCGTCTTGCGTGGCACCTTCGGGCTGCAATGGCGTGAAGCGGAGTTAATCGCCGCCGGTGAAGAAGCCTTCATTCCGCCCTCCACTACCAAGAACGCGGCAGCCTTTCTGTTCGAAGAACTGCCCTTGGGCCGCATCACGCTCGAGTTCGGCAGCCGCCTTGAACAGCAGCAGGTGAAGGTACCAACGGCACAACAGAGCGGCACTTCGCTGGGTCTGGCCACCGGTGCGGTGTGGAAGTGGACCGATACCATGAGTGTGTCGCTGCAACTCACGCGCGCCGAACGCTTGCCAGGGACCACCGAACTGTTTGCCAATGGCCCGCACGTGGCCGTCGGCCGTTTCGAGATTGGCGACGCAGCCTTAGGCAAGGAAACTGCCAAAACCATCGACCTGGCGCTGCATGGGCGCGGCGCGGGCCACCAACGCTGGTCAGTGGGCGTGTTTATGCAGGCCTTCAACGACTACCTTTATCTGGAGCCCACGGGTGCTGTGGCCGATGGCCTTGGCGTCTTTCGCTACCGCCAGCGGGATGCTCTGTTCACTGGCGCAGAAGCCGAATGGACCCTGCCACTCACCGACGCCGGTGCCAGCAACCCGTGGCAATTGCGAATGGCGGGCGACTTGGTCCGCGGCCAGTTGCAACACGGCGGCGGGCCCTTGCCGATGATACCGCCCGTCAGGCTCAGTCTGGAGCTGCGGCACCAGCGCGGCCCCTGGAGCCTGAACGGTGGTGCGCAATGGACCACTGCTCAGCACCGCGTCGCAGCCAATGAGCCCCCCACCCACTCCGGCCTAGACGTCACCGCCGACTGCAACTGGGAGGGGGAATGGTTTGGCCTGAACACCAACCTGTTCGTGCGCTTCAATAACGTGCTTGATCGCGACTTACGCCGGCACACCTCGGTACTGAAAGAATATGTGCCGTTGCCGGCACGCGGCCTGGCCGCAGGTATTCGCGTCGCTTTCTGAGCGGCAGGGAACCCTGCACCCCGGGATAGGTCACAATCGACACATGAACCCGCCTGACATCGCTCCGGCCATCGCTCCGGCCACTCCTCTGGCCACCCCTTTGGCCATCGCTCTGGAAGAGGTGCAGTACGCCTGGCCCGGCCAACCGCCCGTGCTGTCCATTTCCCGGTTGCAGATTTCAGCTGGGGAACGGGTGTTCCTGCGTGGGCCGAGTGGCAGTGGCAAGAGCACATTGCTCGGTTTGGTCGGCGGCGTTTTGTTGCCCGCCGGAGGCACCGTGCAACTGTTCGGCGAACGCATCGACCGCATGAGCGCTTCCGCCCGTGACCATTTCCGCGCCGACCACTTGGGCTTCATCTTCCAGTGGTTCAATCTTGTCCCGTATCTCTCGGTGCTGGACAACGTGTTGCTGCCCACGCTGTTCAGCGCCCTGCGCAAGCAACGTGCGGGCGCCAATCCGACGAGTGAAGCGAAACGGCTGCTGGCAGCACTGGGACTTGCTGGAGAAGACCTCTTGCAGCGCCCCGTGACTGCGCTGTCCATCGGCCAACAACAGCGCGTGGCCGCCGCGCGCGCCTTGCTCGGTCGCCCACGTCTCATCATTGCCGATGAACCCACCAGCGCGCTGGACCATGATGCCCGCAGCGCCTTCCTGGAACTGCTGCTGCGTGAAGCGGCCGCTGCCGAGGCCACCTTGCTGTTTGTAAGCCACGACACGGCGCTGGCACCGTTATTCAGTCGCACGCTCACGCTGTCCGAACTCAACCGCGTTACGGTGCCCGCCGAGGGTTTGGGCGCATGACCCCGCTCTTTAACCTCGCTGCCAAAAGTCTCTGGAACCGGCGTAGCACGGCAGCGCTCACCGCTTTCGCCATCGCCGTCAGCGTGGCTTTGTTGCTAGGCGTGCAGCAGGTGCGTACCGAAGCGAGAGAGAGTTTCGCCAACACCATCAGCGGCACGGATCTCGTCGTGGGCGCGCGCAGCAGCCCGCTCAACTTGTTGCTCTACGCGGTGTTCCGGGTGGGCGATGCCACCGCGAATGTCAGTTGGGATACCTACCAGAAAGTCGCACACCATCGCGACGTGGCTTGGACGATTCCCTTGTCCTTGGGAGATTCGCACCGGGGCTTCCGCGTGCTCGGCACCAGCGCGAACTACTTCGAACACTATCGCTACGGTCATCGCCAGCCACTGCGCTTCACGGCAGGCAAAGCCTTTGCCGATGGCAAGAGCGTAGTGGTCGGCGCTGCCGTGGCGCGCGAACTGGGTTACCACGTTGGTGACGCCATCGTCATCGCTCATGGCGTGGGGGAAGTGAGCTTCGCGCAGCATGACCACCACCCCTTGCGGTTGGTCGGCATCCTCGCGCCCACAGGCACGCCAGTGGACCGCACGGTGCACGTGTCGCTGGAAGCGCTCGACGAGGTCCACCGAACGCCAGCAGAGGAAGCTGCGGCAGCCGCTGGTCTGCCAATGGATGCCACGCCGCCGGCCATCACCGCCTTCCTCGTGGGCATGAAGGAACGCAGTACGCTCTTCGTGATGCAACAGGCCTTGAACACCTATCGCGGCGAGGCAGTCACTGCAGTCATCCCGGGCGTAGCGCTCACGCAGCTGTGGCAACTGGTAGGCGTAGCAGACACCGCCTTACTCATCGTGGCGGCTTTCGTTCTGGTGGCGGGTCTACTCGGCATGCTGACCGCACTACTTACCAGTCTTAACGAACGGCGCCGCGAGATGGCTATCTTGCGCAGCGTCGGCGCGCGGCCGGGGCAGGTATTCGGGCTCCTCGTCAGCGAAGCTGCCTTTCTCGCTTTACTGGGTGCCACCGCAGGCTTGGCACTACTGGAGGGCCTGCTCGCCCTGTTGCGGCCGTGGCTGGAGGCCAAGTACGGATTGGTACTGGCTCTCGGTTGGCCGGCGCCGTTGGAATGGGCCATGCTGGGTGGCGTGGTCGTCGCCGGTGGCATCATCGGCCTCATCCCCGCTTGGCGCGCCTACCGCCTGTCTTTGGCGGACGGATTGACCGTCCGCGTCTGAGTCAATCGACGTTTTTCCCGAACCTTGCCGGAATGAATATGCGCCCACTGCCCTCTTTCTGTCTGACCTTCACGCTTGCCCTGCTGTGCACCAGTTCGCTGGCACTGGCGAGCGCAGCGCCAGCCACCAAAGCAGCGCCTGCCGCGAAGTCACGCACCAGCGCGCCGCCAGCCATTGGCGCACCACTGCCGCCGCCCGTACAGGCACCCGTAGACGAAGCCAAGGTCATGGAACTGGAATGGCAGGACCTCCTGCCTGAAGAAGACCGCAAGGACTATAACGCCGGGCCACCGACAGCTACCCACGACTATCTCTCTGGCGAGAGCGGTCTGGCCGCACAGCAAGTGATGAACTTTAACGTCAATACCAAGTTGGACCAGAAGCAGGTCAAGTTACCGGGCTTCATCGTGCCGCTTGAATTGGACGACAACGGCAAGGTGACAGAGTTCTTTTTGGTGCCCTATTTCGGCGCCTGCATCCACGTGCCGCCGCCGCCTGCTAATCAGATGGTGTACGTGACACTGAAAGAAGGCGTGCAACTCGACTCGATGTACGCCGCCTTCTGGGTCATCGGCAAGATGAGCGCGCGCGGAAAGAGCACGCGGCTCGGCGCCGCGGCCTACGGCATCGCTGCCACTCGCCTCGAAGAATACAAGTACTAGGCGAGGTTCACGGGCGCCGCACTGGCCACCGCCAGCGACTGCTGCAAGGCCTGCTCCCAAGCAGCGATGGCCTCGGTCAGGCGGGCTTCATCGGCGGACGGCAGGAACATGACTTCCAGCCGACTGTCTAGCCGCCATTGGCTTTCACGCGCACCCACACCACCGGCGAACGCCTGCAACGACCACCAGGCATAAGGGCCAGTGCGCACTACGCCTTTCGCGCGCTCGACCGTGCAAGTGGCTGCAGCAGTACCATGTGCATCCCCCGCGCCGGCATCCGCGGCACCGACCGGATGCTTTTCAAGGAAGCGCAGCAAAGGCAGCTTGGCGAACACCCAAGACGTAGGGAACACCCACGACACGCCGACTCGACCCAGACGACGCGTGATGCGCCGCACCACCTCGCCTTCGCCAGCGGTAGGCCAGTTCAGCGCCATGGCTTCATCGCGACCGCCGTGGTCGTGCTGCGCAGCGGCGTGCAAGGTCGGTCGTGCGGGCAGGAACACGGTGGGCCTGCTCGCGCTCCCGCGCGGCAACAAAGCCTCGGCGGGCAGTTCGCCCTGCGTCATCTCACCGACCCAGCGCTTTGCCGGATAGGCTGCTGCCGCGAGAGCCGCAAACGCTGCCCGTTGCTCCGGCGTGGCCATGTCAGCCTTGGACAGCACCACCACATCGGCGACCTCGAACTGGTCACGCTCCACCGAGCGCTCGGGCGGCGTACTGCCTGCTGCCTCGGCTTCTAGCGTCGCTTGCCATTCCGCCCACAGGCGCTGCGCACGCAAGCCATCCAGCAGACAGATAATGCCCGCCAACTGCAGGTGTCCACGGGCCTCGTGCTGTAACAGTTCCTCGGCAATGGCCGCAGGGTGCCCGATACCGCTGGGCTCTACCAGCAGACGGACCGGCCGTTGCTCATGCACTAGTTGCACGAGCGTGCGTGTGAAATCCAGTTCGCTGGCGCAGCACAAGCATCCGCCCGGCACCAAGCGCACGTCGTAGGCACCGCGCGCCGCCGCCGCCAAGGTGAGCGCGTCGATCCCGGTCTCGGTGAACTCATTGAGGATGACGGCCCAGCGCTCCTCTTCGGCCTTGGTGCCCAGCAAGTGGGCAATGGCCGTGGTCTTGCCAACGCCCAAGGGACCGGTAAGCACATGGACAGGAAACGGTGGTGGCAAGGCGGCGGAAGGATTCATGCGCCAAGGGTAACGCAGGTGCGCATTGCCTGACTCCGCGCTCACCGCTATCGTGTTGCCATGTCCACGCTTCCCCCGTTCGCGCGCCCCCGGCATGACCACGACCACTGTGTGGCCACCGCACTCTCCGCTGCCGAACAGGTTTGCGCGACGCGCGGCCTGAAACTCACTCCGCTGCGGCGCCGCGTGCTGGAACTGGTGTGGGCCGGTCATGGCCCGGTGGGGGCCTACGACCTGCTGCAGGCGCTTGCCGAAGGCGATGCGCGCGCCGTCCAACCGCCGACGGTTTACCGCGCTCTAGACTTCCTGCGCGAAGCAGGCTTGGTGCACCGTATCGATACGCTGAACGCGTTCATCGGCTGCGACCGCCCCGATGCCTCCCAGGGCGCACCCCACGGCGGACAGGTCCTGGTATGTCGTAGTTGCCAGTCGGTGGTGGAAGTAGACGACCCGGTCATGGCGCGCGCCCTTGCCGAACGAGCAGCAGCGCTGGGCTTCCTGCCGGATGCAGGCCCCTTGGAGATCAAGGGGCTCTGCCCGGCCTGCCGGCCTCAGCCGCCCGGGCCAAAAGCGTAAGGGCCGCCGCGCTCCAGCGCGCGCAAGTAGGCCGGACGCGCCTGCACCCGCTCGACGAAGCTACGCAGATTCGGCCGGTCGCCAAGACCGCCCCGCAACGCCGCCGCTTCCAGCGGGAAGCTCAGCATGATGTCGGCACCGCTGAAATCGGCGCCGCAGAACCAAGGCCGCTCCGCCAGCGACTGCTCCATGAAGTCCAGATGCAGCTTGAGCCCCGGCTCGATGAAGTTGGCCATCACATTGCCGACAATGCCGCGCGCTATGGGTTTGACGAAGAACGGCATGGGGGTTTCGAGGATGCGTCCGAACACCAGCTTGAACAGCAATGGCGTCATGGCGGAGCCTTCCGCGAAATGCAGCCAATAGGTGAACTCGCGCCCCGCCGCCGTACCGCGCTCTGGCCGCAAGCGGCCGGCCGCATGGGTATCCAGCACGTACTCGACGATGGCGCCAGTTTCCGCAACAGTCACGTCCCCGTCGGTCAGTACCGGAGATTTGCCGAGCGGATGGATTGCCCGAAGCGTAGCCGGAGCACGCATCGTCACCGCGTCACGCTCGTAGCGAAGCACTTCGTAAGGCAACCCAAGTTCTTCAAGCAGCCAAAGCACGCGCTGCGAGCGCGAGTTATTGAGATGGTGAATGGTTAGCATGGCTTAGCGCTTCAACGTGGCGTCATAGAAGCGGTCGAGGTTCGCCTTCATTTTGACCATGGACTCCGGGTGCAGGTACATCATGTGCCCCGACACGTAGTACTCCATCCGAATGCGCTGCTGCACGCTGGCAGGGGCATTCAGATGCGTCAGCATCCATTCGGCGCCATAGAACGGCGTTGCCAGGTCCAGGTAACCATTCAGCACCAGCACCTGCAGCGCGGGGTTAGCCACCAGTGCACGCCCCAAGTCCGGCGACGTGTTTACCATCTGCTGCGTATAGCCGGGCTGCTGATGTTCCCACTTCCACTTCGAACCGACCATGTAGTTGGTGGTGCGGTAAGTCTTGCCCATGCCGAACTTCAAGGTGCGGTGGTAGTAGTCGAGGAACCCAGCCGTGAACGCCCCACTGACGGCATTGGACTGCGGGTCGTATTCCGCCTCCTTGGACTGCACATCGCGCGACAGGCCCAAGAAGCGCGAGTCGATACGACCCACCGTGAGGCCCTTCGAGCGCAGCAACTCCTGCTCGAACATGCCGCCGGTGACGCGCAGGTCCGCAGCGCGGATGTACTCCGCCGAAAGACCTGTGAGCTCGGCCATGCGCGCGGCTACCGCATCGCGCTCTGCCGCAGGAATAGCCGCACCTTTCAGCAAGGCCGTAGCATAGGGGCCCTGCGTGAAAGCGCGCGCCTCGGCCAGCAATGGCTCGAGTTCGCGCTGCGGACCCGGCAGCGCCTTGTGGTACCAGGCCGTCGCCGTGAGCGTCGGCAAATACAGGATATACGGACGATCACTGTCGTTATCGTCGAGGCCGCCAATGTCGGTGGCCACCGAGACGAGCACCAAGCCGTTGAACAGCATGTTACGGCGCGACTGCAACTGCTCGACGATAGCCGTGCCACGCGTGGTGCCATAGCTTTCGCCCAACAAGAACTTCGGACTGTTCCAGCGGTGGTTGTCATCCACGTACTGCGCGATGAAGCGCACGACCGAGTCGATGTCCGCATCAACGCCCCAGAAGTCCTCGTCCTTCTTCTCGCCCGCGGCACGGCTGATGCCGGTACCCACGGGGTCGATCATCACGACGTCGCTGCGGTCCAGCACACCGTGCTGATTATCTAGCAAACGATAGGGCGCCGGCGGCGTCGGACCAGCATCCACGGTCTCGAGACGCTTGGGGCCCATGATGCCCATGTGCAACCACATGGAAGACGACCCCGGGCCGCCGTTGAACGAGAACGTCACGGGACGCGTTGCCGGGTCCTTCACGCCATTCTTCGTGTAAGCCACATAGCCAATGCTGGCGATGGGCTTGTCATCGTTGTCGCGGACGATGAGCGTACCGGCCGTCGCCGTGTAATCCAGAACTGCGCCACCCGGTAGCGGCAGCTTGCCCTGCGTCACAGA
>CALQLF020000026.1 GCA_943331345.2 Candidatus Planktophila lacus
CATTATGCTGGACGACCTCGGCTACGACATCTCGCGCCGTCGCGTCACCTTGTCCACCTCGGGCCTCGTGCCGCAGTTGCTGCGTCTGGCCGAAGAATGCAACGTGGCGCTCGCCGTTTCGCTGCATGCACCCAACGACGCTCTGCGCGACCAAATTGTGCCCATTAACCGCAAGCACAAGATTGCGGACCTGCTCGCCGCCTGCTGGCACTATTTGGAAAAGCAGAACGGCCGCAACATCACTTTCGAATACGTCATGCTCGATGGCGTGAACGACCAGCCCGAACATGCGCGCGAACTCGTTGGGTTACTGCGCGGGCGTGAAGCGAAGGTGAACCTCATTCCCTTCAACCCGTTCCCGGGCACGAAGTACCGCCGCTCACCCGCGCCGGTCATCAGCGCCTTCCGCGAATACTTGAACACGCACGGGGTCACCTGCACCACGCGCCGCACGCGCGGTGACGACATCGACGCAGCTTGCGGTCAGTTGGTGGGCCGCGTGGCGGACCGCACCACCGTGCGTCTTGGAACGAAGACCTTTCAGGTCGCAGTAGAGGCGGGCACGGCATGAAACTGTTCCGGTCTTGTCTCCGTCTGGTCTTGCTAGCGCTGCCGGTGCTCTCGGGTCTCGCGTTCGTGCCTGCGGCCACAGCGGAGTCTGCGTCGCAGACGGCGCTTGCGGCCGCCACGGCGAACGTTCAGCTGGGCGTGGGGTATTTGCGGCAGGGGAATCTCGCGGTTGCGCAGCAAGTGCTGGAGCGGTCCTTCGCGCAGAACCCGAAAGACCCGAACGTGCATACCGCGCTCGGCTTGCTCTACGAACGCCTCGCCCAGCCCGAACGCGCGGACGACCACTACGGGCGTGCCGTGAAACTGGCCCCGCAAGATCCGGAAATCCTCAACAACTACGCCGTGTTCCTGTGCCGTCGCGGTCAGGCGCCGCGTGGCGAGAAGATGTTTTTGCAGGCCGCTGCCAATCCGCTCTACCGCACCCCCGAAGTGGCGCTCACCAACGCTGGCGTTTGCGCCCGCGGCGCAGGGCGCACTGCGGAGGCCGAACAATATCTGCGCCGCGCGCTGTCGTTGAAGCCTGCCTTCGCCGACGCTTTGCTGCCTTTGGCGGAAATTTCGCTGGCCAAGGGCAACGCGTTCAATGCCCGTGCTTTCCTTGAGCGCTTGCTGTCGGCAGCGCCCGCTACTGCGGAAGCCTTGGCGTTGGGAATTCGTATCGAGACCGCGGCCGGAGATGCCGCGGCAGTGACCGCTTATCGGGAGCGTCTTGCACGCGAATTTCCGCAATCTGCCGCCGCCCTCGAGGCGCGTCAACCAATAGCGGTCACGCAGCCGAAGGCACCGGGGAAGGGATGAACTCTATGGAACCAGAGACGCAGCATTCCCTCGAGGGAACCTTCCATACTCCTGAGCAGGGTGATACGCCCGGCAAGCTTCTGAAGGCGGCTCGGGAGGCGCGGGGGCTTTCGCCACAGCAGTTGTGCGAGGCCATCCAACTTGAACCGCGTCTGCTCGCGGCGCTCGAGGACGACCAGTTCGCGGCCTTCCATGCCCCCGTGTTTGCTCGCGGCTTCTTGCGCAAGTCCGCCACTTATTTGGGCTTGGACCCGGTCACGGTGCTGGAAGCCTACGACCGTCTGCAGCGCGGGCCCACGGCGCCGACGCATATTCCACCCACCATCTCCCGAATCAAGCCGAAGCGTGTCTCGCCTTGGCGTCTGCCCCTGCTGGGCTTGAGCGCGTTGCTGGCCGTGGTACTGCTCGTGTGGTGGCTGGTGGTGGGGCTCGGCGGTGTCGGTCGTAGTGCGGACAGCACCCCTGAAGCGGCGCCGGTGGAAGCACCGGTAGCGGTGATGACGGAACCGGGCGCTGCGGAAACGCCGCCCGCCCAAGATTTGAATGCTGGTGGGGCCCCGATAGCCGGTGCTGCTGCCGATGGTGCGGCCGACGCCGGAGCCGACGTGGGCGCTGGCGCTGCGGCCGGGGCCGACTTGGCAGCACCTGCTCCTCTGCCGGCGGCAGCAGCCGTGGCTGCTCCCGCGGGTGCGCGTACGGAACTGTTGGTGCAAGTCGCCGGTCAGTGCTGGGTGAACGTGAACGGTCCCGGTGGGCGACGCCTCTACGTAGGTATGGCCAGCCCCGGCGTGCTGCGGTTTGCGGGCCCGGGTCCTTGGCAGGTTCTCCTCGGCGATTCGCGGCAGGCGAAGGTGTTGTTAGGCGGACGTGAACTACCTGTACCGGCACAGCAGAACGGCGACAACTACGTGGTGCGTTTCACTGTCACCGCCGACGGCCAGCTGCGCTGACCGCCACACCGTTTTTCGGAGCGATGAAGTCTTGAACCCGACGATCCAGCCGCTGCGCGGCATGAACGATGTGCTGCCGACGGACATGCCCTGGTGGCATTTCCTGGAAGCCACCGCGCGCGAAGTGCTCGACGCCTACGGCTATCAGGAAGTGCGCCTGCCATTGCTGGAGCAAACAGCGCTGTTCAAGCGCGCTATCGGTGAGTACACGGATATCGTCGAGAAGGAAATGTTCACCTTCGCCGACCGCGATGGCGACTCTCTCACGCTGCGGCCCGAAGCCACGGCCAGTTTGGTGCGTGCCGCCATCACCAACGGCTTGCTGCACAACCAGCGGCACCGTTTGTGGACCGCGGGCCCCATGTTCCGCGGCGAGCGCCCGCAGAAGGGACGTTACCGTCAGTTTCACCAAATCGACGTCGAAGCCTATGGCTTTGCCGGGCCCGATATCGACGCCGAACTCATCCTGCTCTCCGCGCGCTTGTGGCAGCGGCTGGGCATCTCCCGTGTGCGCCTCGAACTGAACTCCCTCGGTACGCCGGAGAGCCGACGCGTTTACCGCGAAAAGCTCATTGAGTATTTCTCGGCGCACCATGAACTGCTCGACGAAGACAGCCGCCGGCGTTTGCATGGCAACCCGCTACGCATTCTCGATAGCAAGAACCCGGCTTTGGCCGAGTGCATTGCGGGGGCGCCTTCGCTGGCGGATTCGCTGTCCACGGAGTGCCGCGAACATTTCGATGGATTGCAGCAGGCACTGTCGGACGCCGGCATCGCCTTCACCGTGAATCCGCGGTTAGTGCGTGGCCTCGACTATTACTCCCGGACCGTGTTCGAATGGATCACGGACGCGCTGGGCTCCCAGAACGCCGTGTGTTCCGGCGGGCGCTATGACGGCCTGATTCCCTTGCTGGGTGGCGAACCCACGCCAGCGATTGGGTGGGCGCTCGGCGAAGAGCGTATCGTGTTGCTCTTGCAGGAACTGGGTATCACCCCGCCCGGTGTCCAGCCTGACGTGTTCGTGGTGGTCGTTGGCGACCGCGCTTCGCGTGCGGGTCTGGCAGTGGCGGAGCGCCTGCGCGATTCCAACCCCGGCCTGAAGGTCCATGCGGGCCTCGGCGGTGGTGGTTTCAAGGCGCAGTTCAAGCGTGCAGACAAGAGTGGTGCCACGGTGGCTGTCATCATCGGTGACGATGAAGCAGACCGGGGCGTGGCGCAGGTAAAACACCTGCGAATGGAAAACGCGCAGGAAACCTGCGCTATTGCCGAGGTTCCCGCCCGTGTGGCGGCACTGCTCGGCGCGCAAGCCGGGAGATAGGCCGTGGACGAGTACCTGTCGGAAAAAGAACAGATTGAGACCCTCAAGCAGCGCGTCCGTGAATACGGGCCCTATGCTTTGGCGGGCGTCATTGTCGCCGTGGGCGGTTTGTATGGCTGGAAGTACTACCAGTCCTCACGGGCGCACCAAGGTTTGGAGGCTGCAGCGAAGATAGAGGCCATCGCCGCCCAGTTGGGTGGAGGTGACGCCGTGGGCGCTGCCAAGGCCGCAGATGCGCTGCGCGACGGTTACGGCCGCACGCCTTATGCCGACGAAGCGGACCTGATGGTCGCCCGCGCGTTGGTGGACGCCGGGGACCTGCTCGGTGCCATGGCTCGGGTGGAAAACGTCATCCGCAGTACTGCTGACGAAGAAATGAAGGCCGTCGCCTTGCTCCGCAAAGCGCGCTTGCAACGTGCCATGGGCAAGCCAGACGATGGTCTGAAGACCGTCACTGCCGCGCTAGAAGGCGGGCAGGTTGGCGATCTCGGTGCCTTCGCGGCCCGTTTCCTGGAAGTGAAGGGCGACTTGTTGGGCGACAAGGGTGACGCCAAGGGCGCCGCCGCCGCTTGGCAAGAGGCGCTCGCGAAGGACAAGGACGGCGTGCTGGCTCGCGAACTGGTAGAGCTGAAGCTCAATCAGGCGGGTGGCACTGTGCCTGCAGCCACTGCCACCGGCGGTGCGCAGTGAGCCGCGCAACTCCTTGGGTCCGTACGCTCGGCCTTGGCCTGCTCGCCTTGGGCGTGCTGGCGGGTTGCAGCAAGAAAGATAAAGACGTCGACCCGCCGGCAGAGTTGGTGAAGTTCGCCGCCACGCTGGACGTCCAGAAGGCTTGGTCGCAAGGCACGGGCGGTGCCGAACCCGTGTTGCGCTTGGCGCTGTCGCCGGCCGTCGCTGGTGAAACCGTTTATGCCGCTGGCCACGGCGGTGATGTGCTCGCTATTGCTGCCGCTACCGGCAAAACGCTGTGGCGCACCGATACTCGTCTCGAACTTTCCGCAGGTCCCGGCGTGGGTGCTGGGCTGGTGGTTGCCGGTACTGCCGATGGCGATGTGGTGGCCCTCGATGCCGCCTCTGGTAAGCAGCGCTGGAAAGTGCGTATTCCTGGTGAAGTACTGGCATCGCCGGCCATCGCTGAAAGCGGCGTGCATCTGCGCGCCGTTGACGGCCGTATCTACACGTTGGCGCTCGCGGATGGCAAGCGCGTCTGGAACGATGAGCAGGGCGTGCCGCGCCTTTCGCTGCGTGGTTCTGCGCCGCCGACGCTGACCGCCGAAGCATTGCTGGTTCCTTACGATAACGGCAAGTTGCTGGCCTATGCACCCGTGCAGGGAGATATCCTTTGGGAAGCTTCCGCCAACCCGCCTAGCGGCAAGACGGAACTGGCTCGCTTGAACGACATCGATGGCCCTGTGGTAGTCGACGGCAAGGACATCTTCGTGGCTGGCTTCCAGGGCCGTATTGCCATGCTGGCGCTCGATAGCGGCCAAGTGTGGTGGTCCCGCGATTTCTCCGCCAGTGGCGGCCCTGCCCTCAATGCGGACAATGTCTATGCCACTAACGCCGCTGGCACCGTGGTCGCCTTGCGTCGCAAGGATGGTGCTCCGGTGTGGGAACAGTCCGCGCTGGCCTATCGTCAAGTGACGCCGCCGGCAGTGTCAGGCGACACCGTTGTCGTCTCCGATTTCGAAGGCGAAGTTCACTGGCTGGATGCCGCTACCGGCAAGCTGGTGGGCCGCGCCAGTGTCGGGGACCGCGTGCGTTTCGCGCCGGTGGTCGCCGGCAAACTCGTGGTGGTGCAAGACGACAAGGGCACCGTCACCGCTTTCCGAACCCGTCCGGCGCGCTAAGCGCGCCGGCGGCCGTCTCCCCCAGGAATACTCATGCTTCCCGTTGTTGCCCTGGTGGGCCGGCCTAATGTCGGCAAATCCACGCTTTTCAATGTCATCACGGGAACCCGTGATGCGCTCGTGGCTGACCTGCCCGGGTTAACCCGCGACCGCAAGTACGGCTACGGTCGTCTGGGGCCCTGCCCCAGTATCGTCATCGATACCGGCGGTTTGGTGGAAACCCCGGCTGGTATCGAACTGCCGATGGTGGAACAAACTCGCCGTGCCATCGAGGAAGCGGACCGTATCGTCTTCGTGGTGGATGGTCGCTCCGGTATCACCGCCACGGACCGTTGGGTGGTGGACCTGCTCCGTCGTACCGAAAAGCCGGTGTTCGTGGCCGTCAACAAGGCCGAGGGCATCGACGACGACCTGTTCACCGCCGAGTTCCATGCCTTTGGCCTTGGCGAACCGTATGCCATCTCGGCCGCCCACGGCCAAGGCATTCGCGACCTCATGGAGCATGTGCTCGAGGGCCTCGCTCCGCCGGAAGGCACTGAAGAAGAGGCGCCCGCAGAACGCGAAAAGCGCGTGCGGGTCTGTGTGGTCGGGCGTCCCAACGTCGGCAAGTCCACCCTCATCAATCGCTGGCTCGGTGAAGAGCGTCTGGTGGCGTTCGACCAGCCCGGAACCACGCGCGACACGGTCCATGTACCGTTCGAGCGCGATGGAAATCTTTACGACCTGATCGACACTGCTGGCGTGCGCCGCAAGGCGCGCGTGGAAGGGGCGGTGGAAAAATTCAGCGTCGTGAAGACGCTGCAGGCCATTGAAGAATGCCACGTGGTGGTGGGCGTGCTGGATGCCAGCGAGACTGTAGGCGACCAGGACGCCAGCTTGCTCGGCTTCGTCGCCAGCCGTGGTCGTGCCTTGGTCATCGCCGTGAACAAGTGGGACCACATTGCGCAAGACCAGCGCGAGCACATCAAGAACCAAATTGCCCTGCGCTTACCGTTCGTGGACTACGCGCCGCTACATTTCATCTCGGCGCGCCATGGTACTGGCGTGGGCGAATTGCTGTGGTCTATCGATGCCGCGTACGAGTCGGCCATGAAAGAACTGCCAACCAAGGAACTGACTCGTTTGCTCGAGTCGGCGATGGTGGCGCACCAGCCGCCTATCGTTCGCGGGCGTCGCATCAAGCTGCGCTATGCGCACCAAGGCGGGCGCAATCCGCCGCTCATCATCATTCACGGTAACCAGACGGAAAGCGTGCCAGACACCTACCGGCGCTATCTGGTGAACATGTACCGCAAGGCCTACAAGCTCGTGGGAACGCCGGTGAAGGTGGAGTTCCGCGGCGAGGAAAACCCGTTCGCCGGGCGCCGCAATGAACTGACGCCGCGCCAAGTGCGCAAGCGTCGCCGGCTCATCAAGCGCAACAAGCGCTGAGCTAGTGGTCGCGGTGGGCCGCGAAGGCCAGTCGGTCCATCACGCCCATCAACACCGCGGACACCACGAACGTCATGTGAAGCACGACGTACCACAGGATCTTGTCGTTCGGCAGTTCCTGCGTTTCCATGAAAATACGCAGCAAGTGGATGCTGGAGATGGCGACGATGCTCGTGGCCACTTTCAGCTTCAAGGTGCCAGCATCCAGCTTGCCCAACCAGCCCAGCGAATCTGTCCCTTCGGCGTCGATGCGTGACACGAAGTTCTCGTAGCCGGAGAACATCACCATGACGATAAGACTGCCGACGAGCGACAGGTCGATCATGGCGAGAATGGTAAGCACCAGGTCCGCTTCTGCCATCTCTGGCACGTGCATCAGCACGTGAAAGGCTTCTTGGAAGAACTTCACGCCCAACGCTATGAGGGCGACAGCCAAGCCTAGATAAACGGGCGCCAGCAACCAGCGCGCCGCGAACAGGATTTTCTCGAAGTATTTTTCAAACACGGGACACAACCTCTGCGTTAACGGGGCGGCGATGCGGACGCCACCAAAATGCATTACGCGATGACGTTTATTTTCGCACGCCGCGCACTTCCGCGACGACGGCGCCATTGGACAAAGCCACTTCGATACGGTCGCCCATACTGAGGCTGTCGCTGTCCGTCACCAGTCGTCCGCGTTCGTCGGTCACTAGCGCATAGCCGCGGGCCAAGGTGGCCAAGGGGCTGACCGCGTCCAGCGTCCGCATGGCGAGGGCCAAGCGCTGGCCTGACCGCGCCACCATGGCGGGGCCGACTACTGCCAGACGTTGGCGCAGGTTGGCCTCTTGCTGGGCCAGTGTTGCAAGCCGCCGTGCGGGGGAACACAACCCCAAGCGATGCTGGAGGTTGGCTACCTGCCGCGCCTGCTGGGCAAAGCGCGTGGGCAGGGCGCTGCTCAAGCGACGTTCGAGTTCGTCTAGGCGCTGCGCCAAGCGCTGCAGTTGCGGTTCGGGGCCGGCTTGTTCCAAGCGGCCCACGAGCCAACGCACGCGGTCCGCCACGCGATCCAAGCGTTGTTCCTGAGCCTGCAACAGGCGCCGGGCCGCTTGCACCATGCGCCGGCGCCACACCATCACGTCGGGCACCACCATCTCGGCGGCCGCGGACGGAGTGGGTGCGCGCACATCGGCCACGAGGTCGGCGATGGTGAAATCCACCTCATGCCCGACGCCGCTGACCACGGGGATGGGCGAGGCGACGATGGCGCGAGCCACCGCTTCTTCATTGAAACTCCACAGGTCTTCCAGCGAGCCACCGCCACGGGCGACGATGAGGACGTCTACCTCGGCGCGTCGCCCTGCCGTTTCGATGGCAGCGACGATTTGCGCCACGCTGCCTGCGCCCTGCACCTGCGTGGGGTAAATGACCACTGGCACGGCCGGAAAACGCCGCGCCAGCACATGCAGGATGTCGCGGACTGCCGCCCCGCTGGACGAAGTGACGACGCCGATGGCACGGGGGAGGGTAGGTAGCCCACGCTTGCGCGCCGTGGCGAACAAGCCTTCCGCCTCCAGGCGCGCCTTCAGTTCCTCGAAACGCCGGCGCAGCAGGCCTTCGCCCGTGTCTTCGAGGCTGTCCACCACGAGCTGAAATTCGCCCCGCGCTTCGTAAAGCGTGGTTCGGGCGCGCAGAAGCACTTGCTGGCCGTCCCGGGGCGGCTGGCGTACCAAGACGGCCCGCTGCCGGAACATGGCGCAGCGCACCTGCGCTTGGCCGTCCTTGAGGGTGAAGTACCAGTGGCCGCTGGCGGGGCGGGAAAGGTTCGAGATCTCACCCTCCACCCAAAGCACGCCCAAGCCGCGCTCCAAAGCCAGCCGGGCGGTACCGACGAGCCGGGAGACGGTATAGATGTCCCGTGCGCTGCCGGCCGGGGAGCTCGGCGCTGCGGGGCCGCCTAGACCGCCAGTTCCGGATGAACTCGAGCCGCCCGGTGGCAAGGCGTGGGGTTCGTCGAAGGCACTGGTGGCGGGGGGCATGGCCCTACTTTACGGCTTGGGGCACGGGCTGTCGCGGCCGCGGCGTTTCAAGTTGTCCCCGGGGTGGCAGAACTGTAGAATCGCGCGCTTTACTATCGTTCATCCAAGGCTCCCAATCGGCGGAGCCCGCCGCCTTCTGAAGGCAACTCTCCGGGGCTTACCCGGGAGGCCCCGCCGCAGGGTCGCCAGACGCCCGGGGCTCATCATGCGCATCATCCAGGAAGCACTTACCTTCGACGACGTCCTGCTCGTGCCGGCGTACTCGGAAGTACTGCCACGCGACGTCGACTTGTCGACTCAACTCACCCGCGGTATTCGGCTGAACATCCCGTTCGTCTCGGCCGCCATGGACACCGTCACTGAAGCTCGTCTTGCCATTACGCTGGCACAGGAAGGCGGCATTGGCGTGGTGCACAAGAACATGTCCGCCGAAGCGCAGGCCCGCGAAGTGCTGCGCGTGAAGAAGTACGAGACGGGCATCATCTCGGACCCCATCACCGTGACGCCCGACCAGACGGTCGGTGCTGTCATCGAACTCACTCGGGCCAAGGGCATCTCCGGCATGCCGGTGGTGAATGGCGCCGGCGAAGTGGTCGGCATTGTTACCGCCCGCGACCTCCGCTTCGAAAACCGTTTCGATGCCAAGGTGATGGACGTGATGACGCCGAAGGAGCGGCTCGTGACGGTGCGTGAAAATGCCCCGAAGAGCGAAGTGCTCGGCTTGCTCCACAAGCACCGCATTGAGAAGGTGCTGGTGGTAGACGTGGCCGGCCGCCTCACCGGCATGATTACCGTGAAGGACTTCCAGAAGGCCCAGGAATTTCCGCGCGCCGCCAAGGACAGCAGTGGCCGCTTGCTGGTCGCCGCCGCTGTGGGTACCAGCCCCGATACGCTCGACCGCGTGGCGCAGCTAGTGGAAGCGGGCGTGGACATGGTGGTGGTGGATACCTCCCATGGCCATTCGCGTGGCGTGTTGCAGATGGTGAAGCTGGTGAAGGCCCGCTTTGGCGACCTGCAAGTGGTGGGTGGCAACATCGTTACCGCTGAAGCCGCGCTGGCATTGGTGGACCACGGCGCCGATGGCGTGAAGGTGGGCATCGGCCCCGGTTCCATCTGCACCACGCGCGTCGTCGCTGGTGTTGGCGTGCCGCAAATTACTGCGGTGTCCAACGTATCGGCTGCCCTCGCTGGCACGGGCGTGCCGCTCATCGCGGACGGCGGCATTCGTTTCTCCGGTGACGTGGCCAAAGCTATCGCTGCTGGCGCCAACTGCGTCATGCTCGGCGGCATGTTCGCCGGCACTGAAGAAAGCCCCGGCGAAGTGGAGCTTTACCAAGGCGGTTCCTATAAGAGCTACCGCGGCATGGGCTCGCTCGGCGCCATGGCCCAGCGCCACGGTTCTTCCGACCGCTACTTCCAGGACACCACCAGCGAACTCGAAAAGCTGGTGCCGGAAGGCATTGAAGGCCGCGTGCCTTACAAGGGCAGCCTGGTGAAGATTGTTCACCAGCTGTGTGGTGGCCTGAAGGCTGCCATGGGTTATACCGGCAGCGAGAACATCGAGGCCATGCGTACGCGTCCGCAGTTCGTACGCATTACCAACGCCGGCGTGAAGGAGAGCCACGTTCACGACGTGACCATCACGAAGGAAGCGCCGAACTACCGCATCGGCTGACTTGCTGTTATCTAAAGTTTCGGGGGTTTAGAAGTGACCGATATCCACGCCGACCGCCTGCTCATCCTGGACTTCGGTTCCCAGTACACCCAGCTGATTGCGCGCCGCGTGCGCGAGCTGGGTGTGTACTGCGAACTGCACCCTTGGGACATGACGGACGCCGAGATTCGCGCCTTCGCGCCAAAGGGCATCATCCTTTCGGGTGGCCCGGAAACCGTCACGGAAGAAGGCACGCCCCGTGCGCCGGCAGCGGTGTGGGAACTGGGCGTTCCGGTGCTCGGCATCTGCTACGGCCTGCACACCATGTCGCACCAGCTCGGTGGGCGCGTGGAAGCGCATGACTCCAAGGAGTTCGGCTACGCCGAAATTCGCGCGCGTGGTCATTCCGCGCTGCTGCGCGATATTGAAGACCGCGTGAACGCCGAAGGCCATGGCCTGCTGGATGTGTGGATGAGCCATGGCGACCGCGTCGTTGAAGCGCCGCCGGGCTTCAAGATTATTGCCTCCACGCCGGACCTGCCCATCGCGGGCATCGCCGACGAAACGCGGCACTACTACGGTCTGCAGTTCCACCCCGAAGTAACGCACACCACGCAGGGCGACCGCATCTATTCGCGGTTCGTGCACGAGATTTGTGGCTGCGGCAATTCCTGGAACCCGGGCAACATCATCGCCGACGCTATCGACCGCGTGCGGGCGCAAGTAGGCAACGGCCGCGTGCTGCTGGGTCTTTCCGGTGGCGTGGACTCCAGCGTTGTCGCGGCCCTGCTGCACAAAGCCATCGGCGACCAGCTCACTTGTGTGTTCGTGGACCACGGCCTGCTGCGCCATCAGGAAGGCGACCAGGTCATGGCCATCTTCGCCGAGAACCTCGGTGTGAAGGTCATTCGTGTGGATGCCGAAGAGCGCTTCCTAAGCGAACTCGCCGGAGTGGCGGACCCGGAAGCCAAGCGCAAGATCATCGGCCGTTTGTTCGTTGAAGTCTTCGACGAAGAGAGCAACAAACTGGCGGGCGAGGGCGCGGCCGAACACGAACGGGTGGGCTTTTTGGCGCAGGGCACCATCTACCCCGACGTCATCGAATCTGCTGGTGCCAAGACGGGCAAGGCTCACCTTATCAAGAGCCACCACAACGTGGGCGGCTTGCCTGCGCACATGAAGCTGAAGCTGGTGGAGCCGCTGCGCGAACTGTTCAAGGACGAGGTGCGCCGCATTGGTGTGGAGCTCGGCCTGCCGCGCGAGATGGTCTACCGCCATCCGTTCCCGGGCCCGGGCCTCGGCGTGCGTATCCTCGGCGAAGTGACCAAGGCGGCGGCGGACACGCTGCGTCTTGCCGACCACATCTTCATCGAAGAACTCCGCAAGGCCGGCTGGTACGACCAGACGAGCCAGGCGTTCGCGGTGTTCCTGCCGGTGAAGTCCGTGGGCGTTACCGGTGACGGCCGCCGCTATGCACCCGTTATCGCCATTCGCGCCGTTGAAACCATCGACTTCATGACCGCGCGCTGGGCGCGCCTGCCGTACGAACTGCTGGAAAAAGTCAGCCTGCGCATCGTCAACGAAATCGCAGGCGTCAGCCGTGTGGTCTACGACATCAGTGGGAAGCCGCCCGCCACGATTGAGTGGGAATAATTCGGGGGCTTTCGCCATCTATCGGCAGCCCGCGAAATAGATACTTAACTCATTGAATTAAAAGATTAACCCTTTCGCCATCTATCGCCCTCTATCGGTGCCAAGCGGAAGTTTTTGGCGGTAGATGTGGGCTCTGGTGCATTGAGGGCCAGCCCCTAGAATCCGCGTCCCTAACCCGTTGTGTCCAATAATTCAAACGAAGCCGTTGGGGGATACCCCGCGGGCTCGGATATCGCCCGGTGATGAGTCGCCGATATAATTGTGTGATGTCCGCCTCGTTTGCACCGTTCAAATTGCTCTTCCTGATGTTTGCCGGTTGGGTCAACCGTCACCAATTGGACGTGATCGAGTATCTCCAGGAAGAGAACCGCGTGCTTAAGGAGCGTCTGGGCGGGCGGCGCCTCCGCTTCACTGATGACGAAAGGCGCCGACTCGCTCGAAAAGCGCAAGCGCTTGGCCGTAAGGTGTTGAACGAGCTCGACACTTTAGTCACGCCGGACACGCTGTTGCGATGGTACCGGGAACTCGTGGCCTCCAAATGGGATTACAGCCGGCGGCGTGGCCCAGGGCGGCCCCGTGTCATGAAGACCATCACCGATCTCGTTCTGCAGATGGCGCTTGAAAATCCCTCGTGGGGGTACACGCGAATCCAAGGCGCGCTGACCAATGTTGGGCACCGTGTGGGACGCGGCACCATCGCCAATATTCTGCGAGAACATGGGATTGATCCCGCTCCGGAGCGCGATGCGCACACCCGATGGTCGACATTTCTGAGGGCTCACCGGGAATGTCTGGTGGCAACGGATTTCCTGAGTGTGGAAGTCTGCACGATCAAAGGCCTCGTCACCCAGTACATCCTGTTCTTTATCGACATCGCCTCGCGATCCGTACACATCGCGGGCATCACTTCGCATCCGGACAACGACTGGATGACGCAAGTGGCCCGCAACATCACCGATGTGGACGGCGGCTTCCTTTGTGGCAAGCGGTATTTGATTCTCGACCGCGATGCGAAATACTCCGAAGGTTTTCGCCATCTGCTCGTGCGTGACGGAATTGATGTCATTCGCCTGCCGCCAAGATCGCCGAATTTGAACGCGTTTGCGGAGCGATTCGTCCGCTCCGTCAAGGAAGAGTGCCTGAATCGGATGATCTTCGTCGGTCAAGCATCGCTTCGGCGTGCGATTGGACAATACGTGGCCCACTACCACTGCGAGCGAAATCACCAGGGTCTTGGAAACCGGCTGCTGCACCCGATTGCAATTCCGGACGAACGCCAACACCCGGTCAGACGGCGCGAGCGACTCGGTGGAATGCTGAGCTACTATTATCGTCAGGCTGCTTGAACTGGACCCGGCCGCACGACTTAATTCTTGGACAATACGCCCTCACATACCAGAACCTGCGTTAGCGAGGGGTACCGCAGGTGTCTGATACCACGGCCATAGGATTCGTGGCGTTCTCGAGGAGGGCGGCCAACCGCTTGAATTCGTCATTGAATCGTCGCTCGTCCGTATCGCGCTGGCGCTTGAGCTGCCCGACCTTGGCGTCTGACGAGGTATTCTCGTCGTGTACTCGGAGCACCACGTCGTAAGCGACCCGGGTTCTACCCTCCCACTCATCAAGCGAGTAGGTGAGGTACCCCTCGGCTTCGGCAGGCTCCGTCCAGAATCGAAAGACCAGTTTGCAAGGAGGGTCAACCAGGACCGTCCTGGCAAAGGCGCATGTGGTTTGGCCGAGTCTATTACGGCCTTTGCTTACGAGAAGCACCTCACCAACCTCGCCCGAAGGCCCCGCGACGTGCAGCGGAGCGTGCGGCAGATGTCGCCACTTGTCGAAGTCACGGAGCACTGGCCATACGACCGAAGCAGGGCGGGCAATTCTGACTGAGGCGGACGCAACATAGTCGCTGTCGGCCCGCTGCAAATCGCCGCCTCGCGCCACCATTGCACTGAGCGCAAAGACGACAAGAACTGAAGCGCGAGTAAAGGAAGTCAGCTCCTTCGAAGCGCTCATCGCGTGCCGCGTTTGCTACGTGATGGACGTCGTGACGGGGAGGGTTGCGCTCTCGCAGGCGCCGTCCTGTGCTGTGGGAACGAAAGAGAGCTCGAGCGGGCGGATGCCGAACGCAACGGCAATCGGCGATGGATGGCTGTCGGAGTCGGGGGCGTAAATCGACCGGTACCAGATGGCCGCCAGCACGTCTGCAAGGGCCTGCGTATCGAGCGATACTTCGTCAACGAGGTCGCGGAAGTCAGCCGCGCGTTGCACCAGCAAACGGCGGCAGATCTCGTCCATCATCGCGCCGAGCGCGTAGACGACGACCGTAATCGCAGGGAGCCGGTCGCGCGGCAGCGCGAGGCGCTTCAGCAGGCCTGCGGCGATACGCTCGTTCTGGCGGTGACTGGTGGCATGGAAGCGCCGGGCAAATTCCGGCTCGTCGTCGGTCACCTGCAACAGGCAGCGCATCAATCCTGTGTTCTGCTCGACGAGTTCGAGGAAGCGCAGGTTCGAGCGGCGGATCGCGTCGAAGTTCGATTCCGCCGGCCCGCCGAAGCTGAGATTCTGCCGCGCGGCGAAAAACTCGCGGAACTCGTCGAGCACGGCCAGCGTGATTTGGAGCTTGTCCGTGTAGTACTGATAGAAGCTGCCCGCCGTGATGCCGGCGGCCGCACTGATTTCGGCGATGCGCATCCGGTGGTATCCCACGCGATCGAGTACTTCGGTGGTCGCCGCGCGCAGCCGGATACGCGTTCGCTCGCCTTTGCGCAGGGCAAGCTTTTCCAACGCCTCCAAGTGCCGCTTGTAACTGAGTTCCACGAATGCCTCTCTTCGCCCGGATTTCAAATTATCACCGGGCGGCGGCTGCCCGCACAAGGCAAAGATTGCCAAAAACAAAAACTGATGTTAGTTTTGGTTTTTAGCGGTCAACAAAAGCCACTGCAAGAAGGGGGGAACCGTGATGAGTCGTTTTTTCTGCATGCCGGATAACTCGCGCGCGTCTGCGCTTCGCCAAACATTGGGGGTCGCGTTTACGGTCATGGGAGCAATAGCGCACAGCCCGGTGCACGCGGCGACACCGTCGACATCTCAGCTCGAAGAAATCACGGTCACTGCGTCGAAGCGAAGCGAGAATCTGCAGGACGTTCCGCTCAGCGTCACCGCGCTGACGGCGGAATCACTCGAACGAAGCGGCGTGGCCTCGTTCGCCGACTACGCCGAGAAGATCCCGAATCTGACTTTCTCTTCGGGACACGGAGTGGCCGAAGGCCGCCTGCTGGCGATCCGCGGCGTGCAGGGCGCAAGCACGACGGGCTTCTACATCGACGATATGCCGGTGCCGAGCACCATAGATCCGCGCGTGATCGATCTTGCGCGCCTGGAGGTTTTGCGAGGTCCCCAGGGCACTCTCTACGGTGCACGGTCCATGGGTGGAACCGTTCGCCTCTTGACGACCGCGCCGGATCCCGCTGCCTTCAGCGCCAAAGCACACCTGCTCGGTGGCGGAATCGACGGCGGCAACGCCTCGTACCAGGCCGACGCGACGGTGAACGCGCCGCTGAACGACCGCATGGCATTGCGGGTCACCGGCTATACGGGCGAGGACGGTGCTTACATCACGCGTCGCTGGCCAACGGCGTCGAAGAAGATCGGTCGTAACCAGTTTACAGGCGGGATCGCTTCTCTTTTGTGGGAGGTGACCGACTCGTTTTCCATCCGCCCGACGATCCTTCACCAGGAGTCGAAGCAGGATGGCCTTCCGCTAGCGGACGGGACGCCCGGCACGCTGCTGCAGGACCGTACGTTCGATCTGCCGGAGAAGGTGACTGATCGCTGGACGTATGGTGGCGTGACGATGAACTATCACACGCCGGTTGGCGACGTGACCTCCGTGTCATCGTGGTTCAGCCGCCGGTCATACGAACGGGAGGATGCCTCGGAGATCATTTCGCTATTGTTCGGTTCACCGCCCTTGGCGGGCCCTTTCGAAACCTGGCAGCCCCGCCATAATTTCGTGCAGGAACTGCGGTTTACGTCCGCGTTCAGCGGCCCCATCCAGGTGACCGCGGGCATCTACCTGCAGCGCGGAAAGTACAATTATGACCAGTTTTCCGAAGTGAGTGGTCTCAATGCTGCATTTGGCGGCGCGCTCGGGAACGACATCGTGTACAAGCTGTGGCGTCCATTTCAGACTCGTGAGGACGCGGCCTTCGGCGAAGTGACGTATCGGATCTCGCCGCACTGGTCGGTCCTTGGCGGCGTGCGTCACTCGAAGATCAGGACCTATGGCAATCAGATCCAGAGCGGGCCCGCTGCGGGTGGCTTCGTCGGCAACGAGGCGAACGCCTCCGAATCGAAGACCACGCCGAAGCTCGTCCTGCAGTACACACCGAATGACGACCTGAACGTTTACGGGCTCGCGGCGCAGGGATTCCGGCCGGGAGCGGCGCAGATTGCGCCGCCTCCGGCGTTCTGCGCGGCCGACTATGCCCGGCTCGGCGTCACCTTCGACCAGCTTCAGGCGTATGACTCCGACTCCCTGTGGAACTATGAAATCGGCGCCAAGATGCGCTTCGCCGACCGCCGGGTCCGGCTGAACACGGCACTGTTCTGGATCGACTGGAACGATCTGCAACAGGTAGTCCGCATGAACTGCGGATATGGTTACGTCTCCAACGTCGGAAAGGCTCGATCCCGAGGGGCGGAGATCGAGTTGTCGGCCAGCGTAACCGACCGGTTGTCGTTCGGCGCTGGAGTGGGTTACTCGGATGCGAAGATCACGCAGTCGTCGGCACTCGTGCCGGCGAAGGTTGGCTCACCTATCCAGCAGATCGCTCCATGGACGGTCAATGCCGATGTGGACTACACGATGCCGCTGACGGCTTCGCTCGCGGGCGTCGCGCACCTTGACGGCGCGTACGTCGACCGCAGCTTCAGCGCCAGCAATGATGTTACGAACCCGCGATTGCGCAAGTCTTACACGATCTTGAATCTGCGGGCGGGGGTGGATGCCGGGAAATGGAGCGTGATGGCTTTCGCCCGCAATCTGACCAACGAGCATGCAAACTTGGGCGATAACCAGTCCCAAGCTGCCGAGTTGCCCGGACGTCCACGCTGGTACGTTAATCTACCGCGCACGTATGGTTTGGAAGCGACGTTCCGCTGGTGATGGACGTGGGGCCGGTCTCCAGACCGGCCCCGTCGCTCAACACGCAGCTAATCTATCGACAGTCGAGGTCATATGAGTTCAACCGAAAGTGCCAGCCGTGAAGCGACGCGGCGTTCCGATGCCGAGCAGTTCCAGCGCTTCAAGGCCGGCGAGGACATCGGCTTCTCCGAGTGGTTGACCGTCACCCAGCAGATGATCGACCGGTTCGGCGAAGCGACGCTCGATCCCGATCCCATGCATATCGACCCGGTGTGGGCCAAGTCCGAAGGGCCTTACGGAGGTACGATTGCCTTCGGATTTCTGACAGCGTCGCTGTTGACCTACCTGCTGCGATCGACGATGGCGTGGGACGCCGAGCGCAGTCATGCAAGCCATGGCTACTACATGAATTATGGCTTCGACAGAATGCGGCTCGTGAGCCCGGTGCCGGTCGGGTGCCGCGTGCGCGGACGGTTCCGTGTGCTTGACGTGCGCGCTCCCGATGAAGCCGGGCGCGTCGTCGTGAAAATCGATGCCGTCGTGGAAGTGGAGGGGCAAGATCGGCCTGCTGCCGTTGCAGAGTGGCTGACGGTGTGGATTCCGCCCGGTCAGTGAAGATGACGCACCGGGTACCCGCCGACCGTCTACCGACGCCGATGCTGATGGCCTTTGCCGTCGGTTCGATCGGGACCGGCCTGTTCTCGACGGTGCCGACCGTGCTGCTGCTGTTTTATTGCACCGAGACGCTCGGCATCGCGGCTTCAACCGCATCCGTGATCCTCATCGTGCCCAAGCTTTGGTGTCTGTTTTGGGATCCCTTCGTGGGTAGGTGGTCGGACCGGATGCAATCGCGATGGGGGCGTCGTGCGCCGTTCCTGGCCGCGGGTGCGTTTGGTACCGCGGCCGCTTTCGTGACGTTGTTTCACGCGCCTTCGGGTTCCAAAGGGGTGGCACTCTACGTCGGCGTTGCATACTTCCTGGCAACGGCCCTCTATACATTGTTCTCGGTCCCGTACATTGCGGTACCTGCCGAGATCAGCGCATTGCCGGATGAGCGCGAACGCGCCATCGCGTGGCGAATGCCGTGCATGATGACCGGGGTGCTTCTCGGCGCGGCGGCAGCGCCGCATTTGGTCGCGATCGGCGGTGGCGGTGCCGTGGGGTATGCTGCGATGGCGTGGGTCATTGCCTCCGTCTCCCTGGGTGGAATGCTCGCGTCAGCGTTTGCGGTTCGACGCCTGGCGTCCGGCACATCCCC
The DNA here is from genome assembly GCA_943331345.2 of Candidatus Planktophila lacus. Classification (GTDB taxonomy): domain Bacteria; phylum Pseudomonadota; class Gammaproteobacteria; order Steroidobacterales; family Steroidobacteraceae; genus CAIOHZ01. Next base: position 18,650 of record CALQLF020000026.1, read on the forward strand.
GTCTGTTTCGCAGGCGGGGCCGTCGCCGCTCAGGCACGCGCCGTTTCGTCGATTGCTTCTCGCGTACATGATGCAAATGTGCGCGGTGGCCTATGTCTTCGCCGCCGTGCCGTATCTTGCAACACAGGTACTGCACGCGCCACCGGAGGCGGCGGGTACCTTGCTCGGTGCGCTTCTGCTCTCCAGCATCGTTGCCATGCCGCTGTGGACGGTGGTTGCACGCCGTGTGGGTGTGGCGCGCAGCCTCAACATCGCCACCATCCTGTTGGTCGTGGCGCTCGCGGGGTTGATGATGCTCCGACACGGTGAATTGTCCGGGCTTGCAATCGTGGTTTTCGGAGCGCTCGGAATTCCAATGGCCGCGCTCCAGTTGCTGCCGTTCATGATGCTCGCGCATGTCATCAACGCGTACGGGCGGAGCAACGGCTCGCGACGCGAAGGTGCCTTTACGGGCCTTTTCATTGCTGCCGAAAAGGTCGCACTGGCGTCCGGCCCTGCGCTCGTTGGGCTGGGGCTGACGCTGCTCGGTCATGTGGGTGGAGGTATAAAGGATGCGGACGACGTCGGAGGTGGCATCTTGCTGCTCGCGGTCGCCGTTCCGGCGGCTCTCGGGCTGACCAGCGCCGCGGTCGGCCGCTTGGCGCCACTGGCGCCTCGCGAGGCAGCGCCGTGACTCGGGATTTACCGAACCTGCCTCGAATTACTGACTACGTCGCGTTTCATGCGCGCCACCAGCCGGGCGCCGAAGCACTGGTGCTCGACCATGAACGCATCACCTACGGTGAGCTTGAGGGACGGGTGGACCGGTTGGCTGTGTCGCTGGTGGCGGCTGGCGTCGGAAAGGGCGACCGCGTCGCTACCCTGTGCACACCCTCGCCGGACTACATGGTCGCATTCCTGGCGACTGTCTCGATCGGTGCGATCTGGGTGGGGCTGAATCCCAAGTACGCGCGTGACGAGCTTGCTTACGTGCTGCATGACAGCCGTCCGCGCGTCCTGCTGACGAGGACGCGAATCGGTGCGCGCGATTACGCGGACGACCTGGCGGTGCTGGTGGCAGGATGTTCCTCTCTCGAGACGGTCGTGACGCTCGCCGGTGATCCGGCGATTCCAGGCGCGCAGGCGCTGTCGGCGTTCCTCGAGTGTGGCGAGCGCGCAGTAGACGCCTGCAGGCGGGCGCGTGCCGAGGTCGATGCAGGCGACGCGTGCCTCATCGTCTACACGTCTGGTTCGACCGGTCGGCCTAAAGGTGCGGTGCTGCATCATGGGGGCATTGCACGCTTCAGTGTCGAGCAGCATCGACTGTGGCCGCTGTCGACCGTGCGCGTACTGAATTACCTGCCCGTGAACCATGTTGGCTGCGTGGTCGATGTGTCGTGTCCCGCGCTGGCACACGGGGGGTGCATCGTGTTCCTCGAAAAGTTCGACGCCGCGCGCTCGCTCGAATTGCTGCAGCGCGAGCGCATTACGTTCTGGGGGTCCGTGCCGAGCGCCTTCCAAATGCAGCTCGCGTTGCCCACCTTTGGTCACTACGACCTCAGCGCTGTCGAACTGATCGTTTGGGAAGGCGCGGCGATGCCAGAACCGATGATCAGGCAGCTTCGCGAGCTTTGTCCACGACTGGCTACCAATTACGGACAGACCGAATCCACGAGCGCTATGACCTTCTTGCCACCCACGGACGACATCGACTTGCTTGGGAATACGGTTGGTGAACCCTTCCCGGGTGTCGACATCCGGTTGATACGCAGCGACGGCGAAGAGGCGGAGACGGGCGAGGAGGGCGAGGTGCAGGCGCGGTCGTACTACAACATGCTGGGCTATTGGAACAGGCCGGAGGCGACTCAGGAGGTGTTGCTTGAGGGTGGTTGGCTTCGCACCGGAGATGTCGCGATTCGCCGCCCGGACGGCCGCTTCCGGCTCGTCGGCCGCTTGAAGGAGATGTTCAAATCCGGTGGGTATAACGTGTATCCGCGCGAGATCGAGGCCGCGCTCGAGGAGCACCCGGCGGTCGACATCGCGGCGGTTGTTGGGATTCCCGACCCGTTGTGGGGCGAGGTGGGAGTCGCCTACGTGATTCCCAAGTCGCCGGTCGAAGCAGGCGCCCTGATTGCTTATGCTCGCGAGCGTCTCGCCAATTACAAGGTGCCGAAGCGATTTGAACTTGTGGATTCGCTTCCGCTGCTGCCGATTGGAAAGGTCGACAAGCTGACCTTGCGGCGACTCGCCGCGGACTTGCCGTAGAAGGGCGGTCCATGAATCGAGTCTGGATCATCGTCGCCATCTTGTTGCCTTGGGTTGCCACGCTTGCAGACCAGCCGGGGCTTGCGGCGGCCTCAAGTGATCGCGCCTATTACGTTTCGATGCGCGACGGAGTCCGCATCGCGATGAATGTCTACTTCCCTGGGGGTCGCGAGCCGGTTCGTCGCTCGCCCGCGGTGCTGATCCAGACTCGATATGGGCGGGCGGGTCTTGGTTCCTGGCAACGTACACGGCGCTGGCTGGATGATGGCGTAGTCGTTGCGGTGATCGACACCCGTGGTTCAACAGCGTCCTTTGGCACGCGCGTAACGGAGTTCGCGCCGGAGGAGATCGCCGACGTTGACGATGTCGTCAAACATCTCGTGTCCCAGTCGTGGAGCGATGGCCGGGTGTTCGTTGCCGGACAGTCCTACTCCGCGGACGCGGCGGATCTCGCGACCTCCAGGCCGATTCCTGAGATCGTCGGTGGCGTGATTCACGAATCCGAGTTCGATGTCTACGCTCATCTGATCGCGCCTGGAGGGGTGATGAACCGCGGCTTCCTGGCTGAGTGGGGTGCGGTCACCCGCAATATGGACCTGGGCCGTGGTGGGTTCGACTTGAATGGGCCCGCCCGGGATTGTCGGGTTCGCGTTACGGACTGCGCTGCGTTGTACCCGGTTCTACAGCCGGTTGATGATGACCGTGATTTCACGCAATTGCGCGCAGCGCTCGCAGGCAAGCAGCGATGGCTGCCGGAAGACTTGCTGAACGTTTCATTCCGTGATGACAAGGGTCATAACGGCTATGGACTGTTCGATATGTCGCCGGCCGGCGCGCTCGAAGGTGTGCGGCGCAAGGGAGCGCCGGTGCAGTATTGGGGTTCCTGGATGGACGGAGGCACCGCGGAGTCGGTGCTTGCGCGCTATCGCACCCTGCCGACCGTGCCCATGGAGGTTTGGATCACCGCGAACGACCATAACAATTTTCGTAATGCCGACCCTTTCTCGCCGGATGTTTCGGATCCGAGGCCGAGTCTCACGATTCAGCTGGATCTGCAATCCCGATTCGTCCGTGACGTGCTGGCGGGCAGGCCGCTGCAACGACAGATTCACTATTATGTTCTTGGCGCAGACGAGTTCCGTACGACCACCGCGTGGCCTGTTCCCGACGCAAAGCCGTTCACCTTTCACTTCGCAAGCAAAGGACGGATGGCCGAGCGTCCGGAGAATTCGGCGACCGATGGCTATGATGTGGATGCCTCCTTGGGCACGGGGCAGAAGACACGCTGGTCGACGCAGATCGGGATACCGCCGGCTTATCAGGATCGGCGCGAGATCGACCGGCGGCTGCTGGCCTACGACTCGGATCCGGTATCTACTGCGACGGAGATCGTCGGCACTCCCGTCGTGACGCTGGTCATGACGAGTAGCACCGATGACCCCGCTGTGTTTACCTATCTCGAGGACATCGCGCCCGATGGACGGGTGACGTACCTCACGGAAGGGATATTCCGAGCAATCCATCGGCGCCCGGCGAGCGCGACTGCGCTGCCGTACGACCAGGGACCCGCAGCGCACAGCTTTTGGCGCCGCGACGCCGAACTGGTCAGCCCCGGCGAAACCTTCACTCTCGAGTTTCCGATGATGCCAACGGCGGCTTTGCTCCGCCCTGGACATCGCCTCCGGCTCGCGATTGCGGGCGCGGACGCCGACTGGTTCACCGTGTACTCGCAGGGCAAGCCCGGCCGGTTCGACGTGCGGGTCGGTGCAGAAGGTAGCAAGCTGACCGTTCCTGTTCGGCCGTGGCGCTGAGCATAGACAATGAACGGTGCGCAAAAGAGTTCCCGTCGAGCGTTGAGAGTTGAGGTCCTGACAATCCGATCAATTACGAAACAGGTGGAATGATGAATATCCCTGCCGTTGAGTTTCTGCGCACCCCCGATGAGCGTTTCGCACAGCTGCCCGGGTTTGCATATGCGCCACATTACCTCGAGGGTCTGCCAGGATTCGGACAGCTACGCGTTCATTATCTTGACGAGTCCCCGGTACATCCAAGTGGACGCACGTTCCTCTGTCTTCACGGGCAGCCGACCTGGAGCTACTTGTATCGCAAAATGATTCCGGTGTTCGTCGCGGCGGGCCATCGCGTCGTCGCACCGGATCTTTTTGGATTCGGTCGATCCGACAAACCGGTCGATGATGCAGTCTACACGTTCGATTTTCACCGCACGATGCTCTTGCGCTTCATCGAGGCGCTCGACCTCACTCGAGTCACGCTGGTCGTGCAGGACTGGGGCGGCGTCCTCGGACTCACCTTGCCCATGCAATATCCCGAACGCATCGACCGATTGCTGGTGATGAACACGGGTCTCGGCATCGGCCGTTCGCCAGGACCTGGCTTCGATTCGTGGAAGGCATTCGTCGCCGGCAATCCGGGATTCGACATCGCGCGCCTGATGAAGCGCTGGACGCCGGTTCTTTCCGATGCGGAGGCTGCGGCGTACGCCGCGCCGTTTCCCGATGACCGATACCGGGGCGGCGTGCGGCGTTTTCCTGAGCTGGTGCCGGTTTCTCCCGAGATGGCCGGGGTAGACATTTCCAGGCGGGCTGCGAAGTTTTTCGAAGACCAATGGACCGGAAAGACGTTCATGGCGATTGGTATGAAGGATCAGGTGCTCGGACCGCCGGTGATGGAGGCGCTTGCGAGGAAAATTCGGAATTGCCCGCCGCCGATGGAGGTGCCGGACGCGGGGCACTTTGTCCAAGAGTGGGGCGAGCCCATCGCGAGGCAAGCGCTCGCCTACTTCGGCTAACCGCGGCTGGCCGCACTGTGTCGAGGAGATCCTGTCTGTGACGAGCGCTGTGACGTCCCTTCAAGTGTCGCTGGACGACAAATATCAGCTGGACACGGGAGTCGCGTTGATGACGGGCGTGCAGGCCCTGGTGCGCCTGCCGCTGCTCCAGTCCCGTCGGGACCGAAAGGCGGGCCTCAGGACCGCCGGGTTCGTCTCGGGATATCGGGGCTCGCCGCTGGGGACCTACGACCGGGAATTGTGGCGCGCTCGAAGCCTGCTGTCAGAACACAATATCCAGTTCCGGCCGGGCCTGAATGAGGATCTCGCCGCGACTTCCGTGTGGGGCACCCAGCAGGTCGGACTTTTTCCGGGCGACCATGATGGGGTTTTTGCGCTTTGGTACGGCAAGGGTCCGGGAATCGACCGCTCAGGCGATGTCTTGAGGCACGGCAATTTCTCTGGAGCAGCGAAGACCGGCGGTGTGTTGGTGGTCGTCGGTGACGACCCGGCGGCGAAGTCCTCCACCATCATTCAGCAAAGTGAATTCGCCCTGGCGGCGGCGTGCATTCCGGTGCTCAGTCCCGCTGGCGTGGGCGATGTCATCGACTTCGGCCTTGCCGGTTGGGCGCTGTCGCGGTATTCGGGCCTCTGGACGGGGCTCAAGTGCGTCAACGAAACACTCGAGACCGACATCACGATCCGCCTCGATGGCGAGCAACCAGTCTTTGTCGCACCCGAGTTCGAAGGATTGCCGCCGGAGGGCGTCAACTTTCGCGGCGTCTATGGTCCGACGGTCGACGAGATGATGGTCATGCGACATCGGATCCCGCTTGCAAAGCGCTTCGCGTACGCGAACCGGCTGGACCGTGTGGCGTTCGGGGTGACGGCGCCGCGGCTCGGCCTGGTTGCGTCGGGCAAAACGTATTCGGATGTGATGTACGCGCTGCAGCTGCTCGGCATCGATACCGATGGCGCACGCGCCTCGCAGCTCGACGTCTACAAGGTCGGGATGATATGGCCGCTCGAGGAAAGACGCCTGGTGGAGTTCGCCGACGGCATCGAAGAGCTTTTCGTGGTGGAGGAGAAGCGGGCCTTTATTGAAACGCAGATCGCCTCGGCGCTGTACCGATCCTCCCGCCGGCCGCGGCTGCTTGGCAAGCTGGACGCCGACGGCAGGCCCCTTTTGCCGGCCTACGGAACCTTGAATCCGCTGCTGATTGCGGTGCGCATCGGCGAGCGGCTCAAGGCGCTCGGCCTTGCGGATGTGCGGCTGCTGAGGGTCATTCAGGACCTGTCGGAGCGGCTCTCGGCGACCGTCGAGACCCAACAGGGGGGCCGCCAGGCGCCCGCGATGCTCGCGACCGGTGAAGTCCGCACCCCCTATTTTTGCTCGGGATGTCCGCACAACACTTCCACGCGGATACCAGAGGGCAGCGTCGCGTTCGGGGGCATCGGCTGCCACACGATGGCGATGGGTATGGGCCGCAGCACGCTCCCTCCGACCCACATGGGAGGCGAGGGGGCGAACTGGATCGGCATCGCGCCGTTCGTCAAGACACCGCACGTGTTCCAAAATCTTGGCGACGGCACGTACTTCCATTCGGGGCTGCTCGCGCTGCGAGCGGCGGTTGCGGCGCAGGTGAACATCACCTACAAGGTGCTCTACAACGCGGTCGTGGCGATGACCGGCGGCCAACCCGTCGATGGCGCGTTGTCAGTGCCAGATCTCGTGCGCCAGGTACTGGCGGAGGGCGTCGTGCGCTGCGTCGTCGTGACGGCGGCGCCTGAGGGTTATTCCGATCGGGTCGGGCTGCCGCCCGGTGTCATGGTGCACCATCGTGACGAGATGGAGGCGGTACAGCGAATGCTACGCGACACCGCCGGCGTCACCGTCCTGGTCTATGACCAGGTTTGCGCCGCCGAGAAGCGCCGACAGATCAAGCGCAAGCTGCTGCCGGCGGCGACCCGTCGAGTGTTCATCAACTCGGCTGTCTGCGAGGGTTGCGGGGACTGCTCCACGAAGTCGAACTGTGTGAGCGTGCTGCCGCTGCAGACGCCGCTGGGGCGCAAGCGTGCGATTGATCAGTCCTCGTGCAACGAGGATCTCAGCTGCGTGAGCGGCTTCTGCCCGTCGTTCGCGATCGTGCGAGATGTCCGGCCGCGTCGGCGGCTGGCCATCGTCGATGCGACAGCGTCACCCGTGACGGAGTTGCCGCCGCCGGCGCGCGCCAAGCTTCGCAACGGGCGCTACAACGTGATGATCACCGGGATTGGCGGCACTGGCGTGATCACCATCGGCGCGATTCTTGCCATGGCGGCTCGATTGGAGAACACCGGTGCTTCTACCTACAACATGACAGGTCTTGCGCAGAAGAATGGCCCGGTCTATAGCCACTTGCGATTCGGCGCCGCCATGACCGGAGATGAGGCCGTGCGAATCGAGGCGGGGGAGGCGGACCTTGTCCTCGCCTGCGACGTGCTGGCGGCACTCGCCGCCGAGGCCGCGCAGACGATTCGCCGTTCGCTCACCCGGGTGGTGATCAACAGTCATGTGGAGCCGACGGCCGCCCTGCAACTCTTTCGGGATGCACCGGAGCCGGGTGCGGCCCAATGTGCGCGCTTGGCGCAACTGGTGGGGCCAGACGCCGTGAACTCGGTCGCCGCGACGGAATACGCGCGCCAAATTCTCGGCGACAAGATCGCCAGCAACATGATCATCGTCGGCTATGCCTGCCAGAGGGGACTGCTGCCGGTGGGCGTTAAGGCGATCGAGCGCGCGATCGAACTCAACGGCGCCGCGGTTTCGCTGAACCTGCAGGCTCTGCGAATCGGCCGGGAGTTGGCCCTTGGGCGGGCGGTCTTGGAGGGTGGCCTTGGAGTATCGGCGGTTGCAATCCAAGGTGAGCCGACCGACCTTGCGGCTCTCCTGGATATCGGTCGCCGACTTCTCACTGGTTACCAGAACGAGGCCTATGCAACGCGATTTGTTGAGCGGGTGCGGAGGATCGCGAACCTGGAATCCTCGTGCTTGCCCGGCGAGAGCTCACTGGCCATGGCGGTCGCGCGGTACTATCGGCGATTGCTCGCGTACAAGGACGAGTACGAGGTTGCAAGGCTGCACTCTTCGCCGGCTTTCCGCGCAGCGATCGATGCAGCGTTCGAGGGCAAGCCGCGGGTGAGCCTGCTGCTCGCACCACCCATTCTGGGCGGTGCAGCGGGATCCGACGGTAATCCCCGCAAGCGCGAGTTCGGCGCCTGGGTTTTCCCGCTCTTGAGAGTGCTCGCAAGCTTCAAGTGGCTGCGCGGCACGGCGCTGGATCCGTTCGGGCGCACATCGGAACGCCGCGGCGAGCGCGCGATGATTCGCCACTACGAGGCTTGGCTCAACGCCATCGAGCAGCACCTGTCAGCCGAGACGCACGCCCTTGCAGTCAGGATCGCATCGCTGCCTGACGCTATCCGCGGCTTTGGTGATCTTAAGGCGCGCGCCATGACGACAGCGCTCGAAGCGGCGGCGCCGCTGCTGGCGGAGATGCGCGGCGAGCGCCACCAAGTCGTCAGGGGCGGCGACGCCGCGGCGCATGGGTCCGGGGCACAGCACTAATGGTTCATATGGAGGATTGTCATGGAGCGCATTGGCTTCAGTATCCACGAAAGACCCGTCAAGCGTAGCTCAAGGTTCAGTATGTCAAAGGTCTTTAGCGCGTCTTCGAATTCGAAAGCGTTCGGCTGGAACTTGCGCGCTGAGGGTGTTCGACGCGCAACAATCAGAGGATTCTGGGTCAAGATTGCCAACGGCTCGATAATGCGAGCCGGAACTCGCGGCCGGTGCTCGGGGCGATGCGCTCAGGCTCAACGGAGGCGAATCAGCGCTCGAATCCTGACGCTGTTGATGTTTGTCATCGGTTGGCAACCCGCGATTGGCGCCGAAACCGATTTAAAGATCGAGCGTTTCGATCATGCCACCATCAATGTGCGCGACCTGCAGCGGGCGGCTGTTTGGTACGAATCAACTCTGAAGTTTACGCCGTCAAAGACTACGCCTGACTACATCGTGCTCGGCCACGGAAACGCCGTCCTCGTGCTGAACAAGGCGAGCGTCGACGTCCCTTCGCGTGATGCAGCAATGACACCCGGCATTTTTCACGTGGCGTTTTCTGTTGCGGCAAACCGGTTCTGGAGCGCCGTTGGCGGGTTGCGCGAGCGCGGAGTGGATGTAGAGGTAGTCGCCGACGATGAGCACGAAAACGCGTATTTCCGTGACCCTGAGGGAAATTGGCTTGAGCTCACGGCGATAGCGCCCGATCCGCATGCAGCGCCGTCGGCTGCCCTGCGTTGGCTGGCCGATCGTCTGCTCGCTCGTCTGGAGGCGACCAACATCAGCGTGAGACTGCAGCGTCGGCTTCCATTCGACCGCTTTCCCGACTTTACGCCCGGCCACGCGCTCGAGGAGGCGCGCTTCAATCGACACATGTTAGAGCGGCTCAAAAGCGTGTCGACTGGGTCGCTGCCTCATCAGGAGATGCTGCTTGCAGGCATCCTCAAGCAAAGCTTCGAATCCGGTACAACCGCAGATCTGGACTATTGGTTTACCTTCGCCGTGACTCCATACGCCGGAGGGAGTCTGATCCAGAGCGTGCACCAAGGTCTTTCCGCCGCCTCCGTCGCATCGCCGGATGATCGTAGAGCCTACGTGAAGCTTTTGCAGGACTACGCTGGGATGGTCCTGGCCATGCGTGATAAGACGGTGGCGCAGTCCGGGCGAAAGATCAGGGTGTCGAAGGCTGCGATACCCGGCGTCATTGCGACCCTCAAGGGACTGCGGGAATCGGCATCAACTTCTTTCGAGGCGAAGGCGGAGCGAGCTTCTGACGTGGTGGCGGCAGCTGAATTGCGCTCCGCGGTGCATGATGTCATCAATTCGCGAATTTTGCCGGCCTACGACGCTCTTATCGGGGTGTTCGATGAGCACTATTTGCGGAGCGCACCCGACTCGGTGGGCGTCGGACAATATGCGGGAGGCAAAGACTATTATCGCCGCCGCATTGCGATCGAGACTGGGCTTACGCTGTCTCCACAGGCAATCCATGCGATGGGCGAGTCGCAGGTTGCCGAACTCGACCGGAGGCTGGCCGATGTCCGCAAGGCGATAGGTTTCAAGGGGGACCGCGAAGCCTTTCATGTTTACCTTCGAACCAATTCCCGGTTTCTGGCGACCTCGCCGGCAGATGTGGAATCCCGCTACTCCGCACATGTGGATCGGATCAAGGCAAAATTGCCAGCGTATTTCATCACCCTGCCGCGATCAGAATACGGTATCGAAAGACTGAACCCGGCCGCGGAGGCGGGGATGACTTACGGCTACTACGAACCGCCGACACAGCAGCATGCGAGGGGCATCTACTTCTACAACGGATCGAATCTGGCGAGCCGCTCGCTCGTCACCTCTGCGCATCTTATCTATCACGAGCTGATGCCTGGGCATCATCTGCGCATCGCCTCGGCTGCGGAGAACACCGATCAGCATCCGCTGCTCAGTGTCTTGTCCTTCGGCGCATTCGAAGAAGGTTGGGCGGAATACGCGGCGAATCTTGGTGTAGAGATGGGCGTATATGAGGATCCATTCGATCTGTACGGACATCTGGTCTCGCAAGCGTTTTTGGCAAGCCGCTTGGTAGTGGATACGGGCATGAATTACCTCGGGTGGTCGCGCGACCGAGCGCAGAAGTACATGCACGACCATACTTTCGAGTCGGACAGACAGATCGGGACCGAAACTCTCCGCTACTCGACGGACATCCCAGCACAGGCGCTGGATTATCGCTTGGGATATCAGACCCTGATCGACGGCCGTCGCAAGGCCGAGCGCAGCCTGGGCGCGCATTTCGACATCAAGGCATTCAACTCTTCGGTGTCGAACAGCGGCGCAATGCCGTTAAATGTATTGAATCAGCACATCGATTGGATCATCGATACACAAGCGGGCAAACCAGTGCCTGCAGTATCGGAAAGCAGGCCGTGACGGGTGCCCGGAGGTCCTCGGAAACTTTCCATTTCATCTAGGGACGATGAGAACGCAGGGCTTTATGCGTGTGATTGGGGTCATCAGTAGGGGAGGGATCCGCTCCAATGTCTATTGAGGGACAGGGACCAGCTGCGCCGGCCTCTGCCCAGGGCCGGACGATTCGTGACTGACGATCTGCTTTACGTGGCGGTGTCTATACACTAGTAGAGCGAACCTTGACCTTCACCCACTTGGGATCTTCGCGCCGCAGATGGCGGAGCGCGAGGTGGCTGGGCCTGTGCCCGTCGAGGGTGACCTTCTTTGGCCAATGATGCCCGGTCGTGCACAAGGCTTTGCGGAAAAATGCCTCTGCGGCAGCGGTTCCACGTGTGCGCCTCAGAAGGAAGGCGATCGTCTTGCCGTTTTTGTCGACGGCGCGGAACAGATAGTTCCAACGCCCATTGATCTTGATGTAGGTCTCATCGACCCGCCAGGAGGAGTTGATGCCCTTGGCCACTCGGCTCCAGCGCTTTTCGAATTCCGGCACGTACCGGATCGTCCACTTCATCAGAAGCTGTGAATTTATTGGTGCATCTCTGGTCGAAAACGTCGCTGCATCAGGAAGGGAGAGCGCATGACCACGACAACAGAGTCGAGTGCCGACGCGAATCCGCGGCCCGTCCGTTTGAGGCCGGTCCATCGGGATCAACTTTGCTGGCACATGCTGGATGTGGAACGGTTGATTGAGGATGATCATCCTGCACGCGCCATCTGGGAATTTGTAGGGCGGCTGGATTTGGGGGCATTTCTTCAGCCGATCGGTTCGTTGGAATCCAGTGCGGGTCGACCAGCGTTTGATCCGCAGCTGTTGATCAGCCTGTGGGTGTATGCCTATAGCCGCGGCGTTGGATCGGCGCGGGAGCTTTCCCGCCGATGCGAATACGAGCCCGCATTTCAGTGGCTGACCGGGCTCGACAGCGTGAACTATCACACGCTGTCAGATTTTCGGGTCGCACATGAGCAGGCGTTGGATGAGCTGTTCACCCAGGTTCTCGGCGTGCTCAATGCCGAGGGCCTGGTTACTTTGGAGCGCGTGGCGCACGACGGGACAAAGATCGCGGCGAAGGCCTCTCAGCGCTCCTTCTGCCGCGAGGAACGTATCCGCGATGCGTTGGCACGAGCGCGTGAGCAGGTTGAAGCTCTGAAGAGTGAAGTCACATTGGAATCCACACCGCGCGCGCAACAAGCCATTCAACGAGCCCGGACCGAGCGGGTGAGTCGGCTGGAACTGGCGTTGAGCGAGTTCGAAAAGATCAAGGGCGCCAAGCGACCTGGATATGCCAGGGCAAGCAAGCAACAGACTGGTACCAGCATCACCGATCCTGAGGCCCGCATCATGAAGCAAGGGACGGGGCCGCATTACGGGCTGAACTACAATGTTCAGCTTTCCACTGATGCCCACGCCAGCGTCGTGGTCAGCGCTGCGGTGTGCCAAAGTTCCCCGGACTTCGAGCAACTTGTGCCGGCCGTGGAACAGCTGGAGCAACGGTTGGGAGTGCGGCCTAAACAGATGATCGTCGACGCCGGATATTGCAGTCGACAGAACATCATTGAGCTGCACACCCGCGGGATCGACATGGTGGGTAGCTGGTCTTACACCGACGGACGTGTCAATCAGCGCTTCGCCAAGGCGGGAGTGGCGGCTGGGTTCCTGCCGTCGATGTTTGAATATGAGCAGAGTACCGATACGTTCCGGTGCCCTGCGGGAAAGTTGCTGAAACAACTCGGGGTCTATCATCGACCGGGGCGAGCCCTCTATCGATACGGCGCCAAAGCGTCGGACTGTCGGCAATGCCCGAGTCGTGCGCAATGTTGCTCAGGCAGTGTGCGTAAATATGGCCGAGCGCTGGTGGTAACACGTGAAGATCCGATCGTCAGTCAGTATCGCGCTCGCATGCAGACAGCCGCGGCACACCAGCTGCGCCGGCTTAGAGGCCAAGTAGCGGAGTTCACCAACGCTTGGATCAAGGAAAAGCTCGGCCTGCGCCGCTTCCACGTCCGTGGATTATCAAAAGTCCGATCCGAGACAATGTGGGCGGTGATCACTTACAACCTGCAGCAGTGGATCAGACTGAGGTGGCATCCTCGTGTGTCTGTTGCCAGGTGAATCGACATCAGGAACCAAAAGTAGGTCCAAACAGACCACGCTGCTAAATCAAAGTCGCCGGCAGACGCCGACGCCCCAGAAGCCAATCGTTTACGCCCCTTCATGCCCGCAGTTGACCCGAAAGCAATTACTTCACGGCTTCTCATGCGCTGGGTGTTGCGCTACGTGCCCGAGTACGAACGGCGTTGGTCGCGGTTCGCGCGATCGCCGGGATCGTCCTGGCGCATGGATGAGACGTCAGTTTCGGTCCGGGGCGGGCGGCACTACCTGTATCGCGCTGTGGATCGACGCGGCAAGTCGGTGGCGTCGTTGCTCTGCAATGATCGCACCATGGAGGCGGCACAGGCGTTTTTCCGCATGGCGGTTAACCAGGAAGGCGTGCCCTGGCCGGAGAAGATCAACGTCGATGGCAATAGCGCCACGCACCGCGGATTGCGCTTGCTGGCGGCAGAAGATCTCCGCTGGCGAGGCGTGGAGGTCAGGGCGCGTCGATATCTCAACAACGTGGTCGAGCAGGACCATCGCGCCATCAAACAACGCTGCGCGCCCATGCTGGGACTGAAGAGTTTCCGCTCGGCCGCGACCACGCTCGCCGGCATTGAACTCGCCCATCGGATTCGCAAGCAGCAGTATTCGGTGCACAGCGGACCGAATGGACGGACCCGTTCTCTCAAGGACTCGTGGACCGCGGCGCTGGTGAGTTCCGCCGTGCCTCAGGGTGCAGGCGGCGAGCATTGTTCGCCAATGCACCAGAACTCAGACACCAGCCTGGAATGGCCGCGTGAGCGACCCCGCATCGACGGCCAGGTTCGGTACCCGCGCAAGATCTCTTTCGGTGGAAATCTGTATCTGCTCGTTCGGCCCCAGGGTGGGCGGTACTGGCACTACCACTACCGGTACGGCGGCAAGCGTAAGACGCTTTCGCTCGGGACCTATCCTGATGTCCCGACTGCCCTGGCGCAGATGCGCCACCGCACCGCCCGGCGGCTGCTCGCCGCGGGCGTCGATCCGTCAGTGCGGAGGCGTGAATTGCGGCTGCTGAACGATGGCGGCTGTGCGGCCCCCGACTTTCCCGGGATCTGGCGTCAGGCGGGGTGAGGTTTACGGTTTGTCCGGAATAGTCACCGTGAGTGACTGAAATGGCGGGTTCGTAAACCGGTTCGGTTGCGGTATCGGTCACAGGACCGGCCAATATGACCCCGTCTACTAATGACAAGTCACTGTTTATAAGGATAATATTCCGGCCATGGAACCGGCCAGAATCCACGTTCACTGGAGCGTCTCTTGATACCAGCCGCCGCCGAGCCGTTCATGCCGGCCGAGGGTACGGCCGTGCTCGAGAACCTGGCCTTCGATCTGGCCCGGGAGGCCAGCGAGCTGTCGGCCCAGCTGCACCCCGTGGTTCGACTATCGGTCGCCGATCTCGTGCGGTCGATGAACTGCTACTACTCGAACCTCATCGAGGGCCACAACACCCATCCTCGCGACATCGATCGTGCCTTGTCGGCGGACTATTCCAGCGACCCGCATCGGCGCGACCTGCAGCTCGAAGCAAGGGCCCACATCGAAGTGCAGCAGATGATCGACGAGCGTGTGGGCGACATGCCGCGGCCGCCCGCTTCGCGCGCGTTCATCGAGTGGACGCATCGGGAATTTTGCAGGCGGTTGCCAGAGAGTCTGCTGGTCGTTGAAAACCCCGACACCCGAGAGCGGATTCCGGTCGTTCCGGGGCAGATGCGTTCCCGGATCGTGGCCGTGGGTCGGCATGTCGCGCCCGACGCCGGGGATCTGCCGGCTTTCATGGAAAGATTCGAGGAAGCGTTCGACGCGGGCCGGCTGACCAAGCCGCGACAGGTGATCGCCGTCGCCGCGGCTCATCATCGCTTTCTGTGGATACATCCCTTCCTCGATGGCAATGGCCGCGTTGCACGCCTGATGTCGCACGCGATGTTGCTGGAGATCGGAATCGGCTCCGCCCTCTGGTCCGTGTCGCGCGGATTGGCGCGCAGCTCGGGCGTATACAAGCGTCTCCTCATGGCGGCGGATGAGCCGCGTCGGAACGATCTCGACGGGAGAGGGGCGCTGTCCCACGAGGCGCTGATCGATTTCTGCCGGTTCTTCCTGGAGACCTGTCTCGATCAGGTCCGCTACATGCGCGAACTGCTCGATCCTTCTGAGCTTCAGCGTCGCATGGAGCTGTATGTGCGCGACGAGGAAAGCGCGGAGCGACTGCCGAAGCGCAGCTACGCGGTACTACGCGAGGCGCTGCTCGCGGGCGAGCTGGAGCGCGGTCGCATCCCTCAGTTGATCGACACGAGCGAGCGTACGGCGCGTCGCGTCATTTCCGCGCTGATCGACAAGCGATTGCTGGTGACGGGCTCACATAAGGCGCCATTGCGGTTGGGGTTCCCCTTAGACGTCATCGAGCGCTGGTTCCCGAAGCTCTATCCGGTGACGTGATGGGCGAGGCGGCCGCTTGGCGAAATGTTGAACCTACCGGCATTGTCGCAGGCTGACTCCTCGCGACCCGTTGCGTTCGGCCTGGATCGCGGTCAATTGGCTCCAAGCGAACTGTATTGTCGGTCACCGTGACGGTAAAGTTGTGCCGCGCCAAAGAGAACTTCAGCAGCTGCGAGGGGTTGCGATGCTGCGAAACAATTGAGTGGGAGTGAGCAACATAAGTTATTGTTTATATATAATTTATTAAATGTCACGCTCACAACGGGTGAATGACATTTGCCATAAGCCGCTGCCAGCATCATGTTTTCCCGGTCTATTCCGGTGGTGTATCCGGTGGATATTCCGGTCTAAACCGGTATATATTCGGGTATGGCCAATGTCGACACCCTCCACGTTACGCCCCAACTTCTTGCTCTGCTGTCAGAGCTGGACGAGTTCAAGGGAGCTTGGCGCGCGCTGGGCATCCTTGCGCCTGAGCGACTAAGCGCCCTGCGGCGCGTAGCAATCATCGAGAGTATCGGGTCTTCCACACGCATCGAAGGCAGCCGCCTGACGGATCGGGAGGTGGAAGCGCTGCTGGGGCGGCTGAACATCAAAGCCTTCGCGACCCGTGACGAGCAGGAAGTTGCCGGTTACGCAGAGGTCATGGAGACGGTGTTCCAGTCATGGGCCGACATTCCCCTGACCGAGCGTCACCTCAAGCAACTGCATCGCGATCTTCTGCGCTACAGCGAGAAGGACGAGCGTCATCGCGGCGAGTACAAGACACTCAGCAATGACGTTGCTGCATTCGATTCCGATGGCAAGATGATCGGCATCGTGTTCGAGACGGCAACGCCCTTCGACACGCCGAGAAAAATGTCGGAACTGCTGGCGTGGCTCGAAGATGTGCGAGCAAACAATAGACAGCATCCGCTGCTGATCGTCGCGGTGTTCACAGTCGTGTTTCTGGCTATTCATCCATTTCAGGATGGAAATGGCCGGCTGAGCCGGATTCTGACAACACTAATGCTGCTCCAAGCAGGCTATACGTATGTGCCGTACAGTTCCCTTGAGAGCGTGATCGAGAACAGCAAAGAAGGCTACTACCTTGCGCTGCGTCAGACGCAGAGCACGCTGAACAGCAACACACCCGATTGGCAGCCATGGCTGCTGTATTTCCTTCGGGCGTTGCAGCAGCAGAAACGTCGTCTTGCCACCAAGGTCGAGCGCGAGAAATCCGCCATCACGTTGACCGATCTGGCCGTGAAAATTCTTGACTACGCCAGGGATCATGGGCGGGTTACGACGCGTGACATGGTGCGTGAGCACGGCGCAAACGCAAATACGCTCAAGTCAACGTTCGGTAGTCTGGTTGAGAAGCGATTGCTCGTGCGCCGCGGGGGAGGTCGTTCTACTTGGTACGCTTTGCAGTAGCGCTTTCGCCTCGTTTCGCCATCTATCGCCATCAAGCAACATCTTTTGCCGGTATGTCTGACGGTAAATCCTGCGTCGTTCGACAAGAAGTTTTATCTTTTCAGAAGCCTATAAGTGCCGGAGACAATTGAGTGGGAGTAGGTTTCGGGATCTCTCCTAGACTGGCTCCCGGTCTGCATTGCTGAGGTGGACTTAAGTCCACGGCTGCTGGGTGTTGAATGTCCGCAACGCGCTGGGCAGGGGTTATACCTGCGAATGCTTTGACCGGCGGCGACCGTGGCTCCAGCCGCTGGCGCGTGAGAATCCTCCTGATCGAAGATGTTCTCAGGCGTTCGCTTGTTTGGTTGGCGCCATCCCCCTGGCGAGCCAGTGCCAAGGGGAGGCGATGGAATGTTTTCCGATGGGTGCGCTATTCGGCCGTGGTCGGGTCGATCATGGTGCGTACCTGCGAAATGCTATTGGCCGGAAAACCACCCAGCTGTGCGTGCCTGCGCACCGCCTCTTCATTCGGCGCGATATAGACGCAATAGATCTTGTTGTCGGTCACGTAGCTCTGAACCCATTGAATGCTGGGGCCCATGCCCTCAAGCACGCCGCAGGACGTTTGCGAGATGCCCTGCAGATCGTTTGCCGCCAGCTTGCCGGCGCCTGGGATTTCACGTTCGATTACAAATTTCGGCACGGTATTTCTCCTAGGTGAGGTGTGCGGGCACGACAATCTTCGCCCGCAGCGCCATCCTACAGAATCAGTTCCCGCGCCAACAGAGTCAGCAGTCCTCGAGACGGTCTGTATTTGTCCTGCCCAAGCCGGCTATTTTGTCGGCGCCGCAGCGAAGGCTTGCGCTCAGCGCGCCGTCCAGCCGCCGTCGACCTTGAGGCTGTCGCCGGTGATGAAGCGCGCCGCGTCACTGGCCAGAAACAGCACCGCACCCACCACGTCCTCCGGCTGGCCGACGCGGCCTAGCGGAATGTTGGCGTTGACGGATTCGCGGAAGTCCGCATCCTCCAGCATCGGGCGCGTCAGTGGCGTCTCGATGAAGGTCGGCGCCACCGAGTTGACGCGGATGCCGGCCGGCGCGAGTTCCACCGCCATGGCCTTGGTCAGCCCCTCGAC
>CALQLF020000027.1 GCA_943331345.2 Candidatus Planktophila lacus
ACCAACCGCAACAACACGAAGGAATGGTCGCAGGAGTTCAAGCTCTCCTCGCCGGCTGACCGCAAGATTCGTGGCGCCGTGGGCTTCTACCACTACCACAACGACGACCGCGAGAAGGACCTGACCTTCCAGCAGCCGTACTACGGCGTATACAACGCCAACGGCAACGTCACCGGCATCAAGAACAAGGCAGTGTTCGCCTCGCTCGCGGTGGACATCACTTCCACCTTGACCGCCAACTTCGAAGTGCGCAACGCCAAGGAAGAGAAGAAGCGCATCGAGTTCGCCAGCGCCGCCGGCGCGAATGCGAATCTCATCGATGGCACGGCGCTCACCCCCATCAAGGCCAGCTACAGCAAGACCACGCCCCGCCTGACGGTGGACTGGAAGGTCCGTGACGGCCTCATGGTGTACGCCGTGGCTGCGAAGGGCGCCAAGCCCGGTGGCATCAACGGCTCGGCCGGTGTGACCATCGGCAAGGGCACCTACACGATGGAAACGTCCAACAACTTCGAGCTCGGCGTGAAGAGTTCGTGGCTGGACAACCGTCTACGTGCCAACTTCTCCGTGTACACCACGAAGGCCAAGGACGTGCAGGTGACGCAGGCGCTGCCGGCCGCTTCGGGCGGCACGGCAGTCACCTCCATCGCCGTGAACCAAGGCGGCGCGAAGATCAAGGGCTTCGAAGCCGACATCCAGGCAGTGCTGGGTGCGGGCTTCACCGCGCAGTACACCCTCTCCTTCACGGACTCGAAGTTCACCAGCGGCTGTGACGACTTCGAGTACGTGCTGAACAGCGGTGGCTACGCCTACCCGGCGGCACTGGCCGCGACGAATGCGGATGTCCAAGCGAAGTGCAACATCGCTGGCCACCGCTTGCCATTGGTTCCGAAGGTCCAGTCCAGCTTGTCGCTGACGTACGACCACGCCATCACCGACGACTGGTCGTTCGTGGGCAGCAGCACCGGCACGTATGAAAGCAGCAAGTTCGTGCAGGTGCACAACCTGGCTGAAACCGGCACGACGACCGAAATCGGTCTGCGTCTCGGTCTGCGCAGCGAACACTGGAGCATCACAGCCTACGGCAAGAACCTGACGGGTGAAGACAGCATCCCGATGGCGACGCGCTGGTTCGACCTGCGCTACGGCACCTGCTCGGCTGCCCAGTGCCGCGGTCCGGCGGGCATCACGCCGGCGGCCACCACCCCACTGTCCACGCCGGCCGCTTATGGCGCCGACCGTGGCACGGTTCGTGGCTTGTTCTACGGTCTCCGCAAGGGCCGTTCCTTCGGCATCGACGTGCGCTACGATTTCTAAAGTAGCCACGCCGGCCTGAAGGCCAGAACGAAAAAAGGCCCCGGGAAGCAATTCCCGGGGCCTTTTCGTTTGGGTGCAGATTTGTTTTGCAGGAGCAAGCTCCCTCCTACAAGAAGCCATTCCCTCTTGTGGGAGGGAGCTTGCTCCCGACTCTTACCCCAACTTTTCCACCATCTCCACCAGCGTGCCGTCCGGCGCGCGCAGCGTCACCGCGCGCGCACCGCCGTAGACCACCGAGGCATGCACCTGCGGCGGGGCCACGAACTGCGCGCTGCTGCCCGCGACAATGGCGTCGAAATGCGGGGTGAGGATACTGCCGATGGCAATGCCTTGCGGCAATCCGCCCGCATGATGCGGCCGCGGCACCGCTTGCTCGGGGTATTGGTCCATCTCCAGAAACACGTCGCGACCATCCACCATGGTGGCTATCACGTGCAACTGCTCGACCGGCAGATTGAACGCATTGGCGAGCATGGTGTAGACGATGGGCAGATGCGGGCGCCCAACCTGCACCTTCGTGTTGGCCTCCATCCACGCTAGCGAAGCGGGCAAATCGGAGCAGGCCATCACCATGATGAACAAGCGGTCGATGAGGGCCTGCGCGCGGGCAATGTCGAATTCCGGCAGGTCACTACGCACCTGCGTCAGGTAGACAATTTCACCGTCGGGCCCCTTCACCTGCATGGGGAAAATGGCCGGTAGCGTTTCTATCTCACGCGGTGGACCAATAATCTCAAAGCCGGAAGCGGCCATGCGCTCGGCCACCTTCAGCACATCCAACACATTGATCTCGATGGCGGCCCAGCCATAGCTACGTAGCGGCACATAGTCCGGATGGATATCGTTTTCCACGAAGCGCAGGAAGATGTCGACGCCGGAGGCAGGGCGCAACACGGCCATGCGACGCCCAGCCGCGTCAGGCGCGCCCCAGCTGGCGGCCAGCGCCGCGTCCACGGTGCCCTGCTCGGCCACGGTGTAATCGAGGAAACCGGTGTACAGGTCGACCGAACGCTCTAGGTTGGCGACGGACAGCGTGGCAGCACGCAGGAGTTTCATGTGACGTATCCCGTGGCAGAGTTTTCGAAGTACCGGGTGAGGTGCCCGGCGGTGACGCTCGCGCCGCCCACGCAAAGCCGCGTGGGTGCTTGGTGAGGCCAGCGCAA
Organism: Candidatus Planktophila lacus; assembly: GCA_943331345.2. Lineage (GTDB taxonomy): Bacteria > Pseudomonadota > Gammaproteobacteria > Steroidobacterales > Steroidobacteraceae > CAIOHZ01. The sequence goes on from CALQLF020000027.1 coordinate 2,481, forward strand.
ATGGTATATCTTTATATCAATTGAAATCCAGCCACTGGGCCTATCTCGGCCCACCTTCAGGAGAGCCCCATGTCCGCCTACATGGTCATTCGCTGCCGCATCAGCGACCGCGCCGCCTTCGGCGCCTATGGCAAGGCCGCCGCCGAGCTCGTCGCGAAGATGGGTGGGCGCTACGTGGTGCGTGGCGGTGGCAACGAAACGCTTGAAGAAGGCCTCGGCCCGCGTGACATGACGGCCGTGCACGTCATCTCGGTCTGGCCCACCCGCGAGGCCGCCCTCGCCTTCTGGAACTCGCCGGAATACACCGAGGTGCGCAAGCTGCGCGAACACTGCGCCACCGCCGAAGTGGCCTTGCTGGATGGCTTGGAATGACTGCTAACACTGATCAACGCGTTCCCGTTTACCGGGCCTTGGCCCTGCAAACCCGCACTATCGCTGTCAACCAGCTCACGGTGGCAGCCGCGCGCGCACAAATGCTCGCCACCACCGAGCGCATGGGCCGGCAGATTCGTGCCGCAAAAGGCTTCGTCGGACAAGACCTGAAACTGGTGGTGTTGCCGGAGTACTGCCTCACGGGCTTCCCCATGGGCGAAAGCATTCCTGAATGGGTGGCCAAGGCCTGCCTCGCGCCAGATGGCGCGGAATACACCGCGCTGGCCACGGTGGCGCAGCAAAACGGCGTATGGCTGGCCGCCAACAACTACGAAACCGACGCCCACTTTCCCGGCTTGTACTTCCAGGCAAGCACGCTGTTCAGCCCCAGCGGCGACTGCGCATTGCGCTATCGGCGCTTGGTGTCGCTCTACGCGCCCACTCCGCATGACGTATGGCCGGCCTATCTGGACCACTACGGTCTCGAAGGCGTTTTCCCGGTAGCGGACACACCGCTGGGGCGCATGGCTGCCATCGCCTCCGAAGAAATTCTCTACCCGGAGATTGCGCGGGCCTTGGCGCTGCGCGGTGCCGAAGTGTTCTTGCATTCCACGAGTGAAGTAGGCAGCCCGCAGCTCACGCCCAAGGACGTCGCCAAGCGCGCGCGTGCCTTTGAGAGCATGGCTTACGTGGTGTCTGCCAACAGCGGCGGTCTTGACGGCTGCGACATCCCTGCTGAATCCACGGACGGTATGTCCAAGGTGGTGGATTGGGAAGGCCGCGTGCTCGCCGAGGCGGGCTTTGGCGAAAGCATGGTTGCCCATGCCGAAATCGACATCGAATCGCTGCGGCGTTGGCGCTTACGCCCTGGCATGTCGAATATTCTCAGCCGCCAGCGCACCGAACTGTTCGCGCCCGTTTATGGCGGCCGCAGCGTACATGCCCCCGGCTCGTTGCTCGATGCCAATGGCCAACTGCGCATCCCTACCCGCGCCGAGTTCGCTCAACGACAGCGTGAAGCCATTGCTGGCCTCGTCGCGGCAGGTATCTACAAAGACCCCGCCCAATAAATACACCAGTGACTGCACCAGTGAATTCATCCGTGACCACCACAATGAGTGCCCCCTTGAACGCAACGGCCAACGGCAACCAACCCAACATCACTAGCACGGCTGGCATTCCGGTGCGTAACCCACGCACGGGCGCCATCGACTTCATGTTGCAGGCGGCAGGGCCCGCACAAGTGGCCGCAGAGGCCACGCGTCTGCGGGCCGCCCAGCCGGCCTGGCGTGCGATGGGTGTGGCACAGCGCGCAGTTGCACTGCTGGAGTTTCGCGACGCTTTGGGCCGCCACGAAGCCGCCATGATGGCAGCGCTCCACGCCGACACCGGGCGAGCCATCGAAACCCAATCGGAACTTCGCGGCGTGCGCGACACTCTCACGCGTTGGTGCAAGCAAGCACCGGAGTTGCTAGCCCAAGGCAGCGCGCCGCGGGACATCGCTATTCCGGGCTTCACCACGCAGCGCTTGTGGGTGCCGTATGCGCTCGTCGGCGTTATCTCGCCGTGGAACTTCCCGTTCCTGCTGTCGTTCATCGATGCCATTCCGGCTTTGCTGGCAGGCTGTTCCACACTCATTAAGCCCAGCGAAATCACGCCACGCTTTGTCGGGCCCTTGCGCGCCGCACTCGCCGAAGTTCCTGCCGTAGCGGCTGTCATCGGTATCGTTGATGGCGACGGTAGCACCGGCGCCGCGCTCATCGAAGTGGTCGACCAAGTGTGCTTCACGGGTAGCGTGCCCACCGGACGCAAAGTGGCCGAAGCCGCCGCGCGGCGTTTTATTCCCGCGCAGCTGGAGCTGGGCGGCAAGGACCCGGCCATTGTCACTGCCGACACGGACTTGGTACGCGCTGCTGCTGCCATTGCTTGGGGCGGTCTCGCCAATGCCGGCCAGAGCTGTTTGTCGATTGAACGCGTCTACGTGGAGCGCACCGCTTACGAGCCCTTTCTTGCGGCACTCGCAGCGCAAGTAGCTGTGCTACGACTGAACCTCACCGACATCGCCAGCGGCGAAATTGGCCCGGTCATTTCAGCCAAGCAAGTGGAAGTAGTGCGCCGTCACTTGGACGATGCGCATGCCCGCGGTGCACGCTTTGTCACTGGCGGCCACCTCATCGAACAGGGCGGTGTGTGGTGCGAGCCTACCGTCATTGCCGATGCCACCCCGGAAATGCTCGTCATCGCCGAAGAGAGCTTCGCCCCTCTGTTGGCAGTAGCGCCATTCGACACTGACGCCGAAGCCGTGGCGCTGGCGAACACCACTCCTTATGGCTTGAGCGCAGCCGTATTCTGCAACGACGCCGTGCGCTGCGAAGCGCTGGCTAGCCAACTCGATGCTGGCGCGGTCAGCTTGAACGACGCGGCCCTCACCGCACTCATTCACGACGGCGAGAAGCAGGCGTTCAAGTTTTCCGGCCTCGGTGGTTCGCGCATGGGGACGGCGTCCATCTTCCGCTTCCTGCGTGCGCAAGCGCATCTACGCAACACCGGCGGCCACTGGGACCCGTGGTGGTTCCCGCGGCCTGACAGCGGCGGCGCATGACCGACACCACGCTTTCCGCGCTCTGCAGTTCGGCAGTTGCCATTGGCGTGTTCCACACGCTGCTGGGGCCGGACCACTACCTACCCTTCGTGGCGCTATCCAAGGCGCGAGCGTGGTCGTGGCGGCGTACGCTGCTCATCACCACCGGCTTCGGGTTGGCGCATACGCTCGGCACGGTATTGCTGGGCGCCGCGGGTCTGGCGCTGGGCTTGCAACTCGGATGGCTTAACGGCGTGGAAGCTCTGCGCGGCGATCTGGCCGCCAAGGGTTTGCTAGGGCTGGGTCTGGCGTACACCGCATGGGCCGTGTGGCGCTTGGCGCGGCATCGCCCCACACACCATCACACGCCCACCTATACGCATATCCATGCTGGCGAACCTGGGCATTCGCATGAGCATAGCGATCACTCGCCTGAACAAAGTGGGCACCTGCATGACCACGGAGCCGATGGCCACACTCATGGCCCACTGCTGGCGCCGCTAACGCAACGGGTAGCGAACAAACTCGCGCCGAACCGCCAGCACCCTCATGCCCATCGGCATGAACTGCCCGCGCCTATCCTTTCCTGGGGCTTGTTCCTGGTGTTCGTGTTCGGGCCATGCGAAGCGCTTATTCCCTTGCTGATGTATCCAGCGGCGCACCACGATGCCGCCGGCGTAGGGCTGGTAACACTGGTGTTCGTCATCGCTACGGTCACCACGATGCTCACGGCCGTGAGCCTTTCGCTGTGGGGCTTGGCCAAGCTGAAAGTGGAACGCCTGACGCCCTATGCTGACGTGCTGGCGGGCGCGACGCTATCGCTCTGCGGCGGCGCCATTCTCGCCGGGGCGTAAGCACAGGGCCTCGCCCTCGTCGCTTGTCGAACTAACTGACCGTAGCTAACAGCGCGCGCAACGCTTTCTTGTCCGTCTTGCCCATGCCGGCCTTCGGCAAGGCCGACAGAAACACAATACGCGCCGGCACCTTGTAGGACGCCAACCGCTCGCGACAATGGGCCAGCAGTTGCTCGGCGCTGCACGCTAGCGAATCTTCACCAACGCCAGCAGAACCGCTAAGTCCCCCACCGCCCGCAGCACTCTGCAAAGCCACAAAGGCGACGACTTGCTCGCCATGGGAAGCCGAAGGCTCACCCACCACGCCCACATCGGCTACCGCCGCGTGTTCGCGCAGCACGCGCTCCACCTCGGCCGGGTACACATTCACACCAGCCCGCAGAATCATGTCCTTGGCGCGCCCCACCAACCGTAAATAGCCATTGGCGTCGCAGGTGCCCAAATCGCCCGGCATGAACCAACCCGCCGCATCGCTCGCGGCCGGTTGGCCATTCTCATCGAGAAAGTCGCGTGCACAGCCCGGGCCGCGATAACGCACCAAGCCGGTCTCGCCCACGGCAACCACGCAGCCCTCTTCATCGACCAGTTCCAGTTCCACGCCATGCGAAGCACGGCCCACCGAATCCGGATGGGTCAGAAACTCTGCGGGCTGCAGCACCGAGATGCCACCACCTTCGCTGGAAGCGTAATAGCCAATCAAGTTTTCACTGAGGCGCGCGCGGAACTGCGCCACTTCGCTCGGGAAGAATGGCTCGCCGGACACCAGCAAGCGCCGCAAGCCCGGGAAGAGCCGCTCTTCGCCCGGCAGCGCCAGCAAGCGACGCATCAAGGTGGGCACCAAAAACACAGCCGTCGACGCCGAAGTGTTGATGGCCTCCACCAGTTGCTCTGGGGACAACGGCGGCGGACGCAGCACCACCGTGCCGCCAACGGCAAGGAAAGCCATGCCAAAGGAGCGGCCCGCCCCGAAGCACAGTGGGCTGACCAATGCGAAGCGGTCCGCGGCGGAAAAACCCAGCGTGGCCCATTGGCTAATGAACCGCTCATGCATCTGGGTGTGCGTCACCAGCGCGCCTTTGGGGCGGCCGGTGGAACCGGAAGACAAGGAGATGAGCCAAGGGGCATCGTCGCCCGCGGCGAGCGGCACTTCCACGCCCGCCGCAGTCATGGCGGAACCCATGACGGAACTCACGGCGGAACCCACGGCGGAACCCACGGCGGAACCCACGGCGAAACCCACATCAGTCACAGGCCACTGCGCCGGCGGGTCCACAGCGATGACATGGCTGGCAGCGAAGGCCGCGATAGCCGCTGCCTTCTCGGCAGCGCTCCAGCGATGGTCCAGCGGCACCCACACGGCACCCAGGCCGGCCACCGCGAAGTGCAGCAGCAAATGGTCCGTGGTGTCGCGCAAGGCGCCAGCCACGCGCTGCCCGGGCTGCACTCCTTGCGCCTGCAGCCATTGCATCAGGGCTTGCGTACGCGCCCACACCGCGGCGTAGGTGTGCAGGCCTTCAGGCGCATCCACAGCCACCTTGTCCGGCAGCCGGGCTGCGTTGTCGCGCAGCAGCCCCGCAAGATTCATGGGCTAGAGGCCCGTGTCTGCCGGCAGCCCGTAAATGCGCAGCACGTTGTCGCGTAGCACCGCCTGCAAGCTTTCCGCCGAAAGCCCCAGCGACTCCATCTCGCGCCGCGTGCGGGCGAAGTCGAGCACCGGAAAATCTGTGCCGAAGATGACCTTGCTGCGGCCATAGCTGTTCATGTAGTTCACGAACGAGGCTGGGAAATACTTCGGGCTGTGCGCATCGCAGCCAATGAACACGTTCGGATGCTTCCAGGCCATGGCCACCATTTCATCGGCCCAGGGAATGCCCACATGAATGCCGATGAGCTTCAGTTCCGGGAAGTCGCAAGCGACGGCATCGAGCGTGATGGGCCTGCCCACACTGCGGCAGGGGAAGTCCGGCGAGTAGACCATGGACTGCCCCACCTGCAACTGGATGGGCACGCCCAGTTCGCAGCACTTGGCGTAGAACGGGTAGTACTTCGCGTGGTCCGGGGCCAGCTCGAACCAGTGCGGGTACAAATGCGCACCAATGAAGCCTTCATCCTTCACGGCAATCTCGAGTTCGCGCACGCCCTTCATGCCCTGCGTCGGGTCGATACCCAGCATGGCGGAGAAACGCTGCGGATACTTGCGCACAGCCTCGCGCACCAACTCGCGCGGCAAGTGATAGCAGCCCGGCAACCCCACCCGGCCCGTCTTCGGTGCGAACAAGAAGGCGTGGCCAATGCCCGCGGCGTCCATGCGGTCAATCATCTCTTCGAGCGACAGCCCGGACATGAGGCTGTCCTTGGCTTTCATCTTGTCGACGAAGAAAGTCTTGCCCCAGTTGGGCCGGGCCGCCAGCGCCTCGGGCGTCCACAGGTTCACCACCGCATCGATGGCACGAACTGCGGAGAAAGGCGCGGTGGCTGCAGTGGGCTCCACAAGAGGGTCGGGCGTGGTCATGGGGAGTGGGCTCCAGTAAAGCCTAGCGGCAAACCCGCATCCGGCGTGAATCCGTAAAGCGGCTCGCCCGGCAAATGGGCAGCCAGAATCTTTCGCACTGCCAGCAAGCGTGGCAAGTCTATGCCAGTGCGCAGGCCCATGGCTTCCAGCATGAACACCAAGTCTTCGGTGACCACGTTGCCACTGGCGCCAGGGGCGAACGGGCAACCACCCAACCCGCCCAGCGAACTATCGACGGTAGTCAGGCCGGCCTCAAGCCCTGCCAGCACATTCGCCAAGCCAAGTCCGCGCGTGTTGTGCACATGGATGCCAGACAAGGCGTGGTCACCCACGACGGCCCGCACGCCACGCACCCAAGCAGTCACCTGTGCGGGGTTGGCATAGCCAGTAGTGTCCGCCAAGCCCACTTCGTCGCAGCCAGCGGCCATCAGGCGCTCCGCAGCACGCTGCACCTGCGCGAGCGTAATGGTGCCTTCCAGCGTGCAACCAAAGGCCGTGGAAAGACTGCCTTCGAACGAGGGCCGTCGGTCGGCAGGCACCGTATCTAGCAAGGCGCGCACGGCTGCCACTTCCGCATAGACCTGTTCGTGGGTACGCCGCAGGTTGCGCAGGCTGTGCGTTTCGCTCACGGACAAAGGCAAGGTGATCTTGTGGGCGCCAGCGGCCACGGCCGCTTCAGCGCCACGCAGGTTCGGCACCAACACCGCCACGTGCAGGCCGGGAATGGTCCGCGCTGCCGCCACCACTTCCACCGTGTCCGCCAACTGTGGCAGCACCTTGGCCGGCACGAACGAACCCACTTCAATTTCGCGCACGCCAGCAGCCGCCTCGGCGCGAATCCATTCTATTTTGACGGCAGTAGGCAAGACGGCCGCAATGCTCTGCAAGCCATCGCGCGGGCCTACTTCGCTCACGAGCACGTCAATGCTCATCCCGCCTCTCCCGCATAAACCCAAGGCCGCAAGCGTCGGTCTCGTTCACGCCACTGCGCCAACTCGGGGGAATAGGTGAGCGTCTCCGCAATTTCATCGCGGCCTTCCAGCAAGCGACTTCGGGCCACCGCCGGCACCACAAACGGCCAAACGTGGCCACCCGTGGTGCGAACCTCGCATGCCACCAAGTCCACCGTCACCTGGTGCTGCTGCGGCGCTACAGCCACCCACGCCGCCAAGGCCTGTACCTGCTCCAGCGGCAGCTCTACTGGCAGCAAGCCATTGCGAATGCAGTTGCCTTGGAAGATGGCGCCAAACGAAGGTGCGATGAGCACACGAAAGCCATAGTCGGCGATGGCCCACACCGCATGTTCGCGCGAAGAACCACAACCGAAGTTCGGGCCCGCCAACAACACCGTGGCGGCCGTATAGGCGGGCTGGTTCAACACGAATTCGTCATTCACTGCCAGCCGCTGCACGCCGTCGTAGTGGTAGCGCCACGCTGCAAACAAGGCCTGCCCCAAGCCTTGCCGACTCACGGTTTTCATTTCGCGCGAAGGAATGATGGCGTCGGTATCGACGTTCGCGAGCAACAACGGCACCGCCACGCCCACATGAACGGTCAGTGGCTGGAGAGCGCTCATGGTGCCCCCTGGTGTGCCAATAGCTCCCGCGGGTCCGCGAGCTTGCCAGCGATGGCGCTGGCAGCGACGGTAGCCGGGCTAGCCACATGCGTGCGCACGCGCGGCCCTTGCCGGCCCTCGAAATTACGGTTGGTGCTGGACACCACCCGCGCACCGGCTGCGAAGCTCTCGCCGCCGGCAAAGAAGCACAGCGAACAGCCTGGCTCGCGCCATTCGAAGCCCGCCTGAATGAAGACCTGGTCGAGGCCCTCCGCTTCAGCCGCGCGTTTCACGGCTCCCGAAGCAGGCACGCACAAGGCACGGACATGCTTGGCCACGCGGTGTCCTTCCAGCAGCGCCGCAGCGGCTCGCAGGTCTTCAAGACGCCCATTGGTACAGGACCCAATGAACGCGGCATCAATCGGCTGGCCTGCCAACGCACTCCCAGGCGCCAGCCCCATGTAGTCCAAGGCCTTGGCGGCGCGGTTGCGGCTTGCTTCGGGCAGCGACTCCAGCAAAGGCACCGCTCCATCCACGGACGCCCCATGCTCCAGCGCTGTGCCCCAACTCACCATGGGCGAAACATCGCGGGCGTGCAGGCGAATCTCACGATCAAAGGCCGCACCTTCGTCCGTGGCCAACTGCAGCCAAGCCGCGGCCGCTTGCTCGAACGCCGCACCGCGCGGCGCGCGTTCACGGCCCCGCACGTAAGCGATGGTGCGTTCATCTGGCGCCACGAGGCCGCAGAAGGCCGAAAACTCCACCGCCATATTGCACAGCGTGAAGCGGCCTTCCATGGGGAGCGCACGAATAGCGGGACCCGCGAACTCGATCGCTTGGCGTTCACCACCGGCGCTGCCATGCGTGGCGATGAGGTGCAGCGCGAGGTCCTTCGCGCTCACACCGGGCGACAACTCGCCATCCACCCAAACCCGCAGTTGCTTGGGCCGCGCGATGCGGAGCATTTCGGTTGCAAGCGCCTGCTCGCAGTCGCTGGTGCCTATGCCCCAGGCCAGCGCGCCCAAGGCGCCGAGCGTGCAAGCGTGGCTATCGGGGCAGACATAGGTATAGCCGGGCAGCACGAAGCCGAGGTCGGCGGCCACCACATGGCTAATGCCTTGCTGCGGGTCGTCCAAGTCGAACAAGCGAATGCCGGCACGTTGCGCTGTGGTGCGCATGGCCTGAATGAACTTGGCGCCACCGGGCATGGTGGTTGCATCGGAGCGTGAGCGATGGGTATCCACCACGTGGTCCATGGTGGCCATGACCCGCTGGCCCGCGGGCAGCAAGCGCCCTGAATCGAGCACGCTGGCCAGCGCAATGCTGCCGGTCCGCTCGTGCAGGAACACCCGGTCGAGGGCGAGCAGCGCCGACCCGTCCGCGAAGCTGCGAACCGAGTGCGTCTCCCACAATTTGTCGAACAAGGTGGCAGGCATCGGCTGCAAGCGCTATCCCGGTTAAATGTACTAACAATATAACATGCACCCCTACAACCGGACTACCGGCAAGCCCCGCGCAACAGCCCCAGAAATTGCTACGCTCACGCATCGCAAGGAGTCCGTCATGACCACGCCTACCCGCACCCTGCTGCCCGCGCTGCTCGCCGTTTTGGCTTTCGGTCTGCTGGCCACCGCCTCCAGCGTCGCTACTGCAGACCCAGCCGCCACCCGCCGCACCCCCACCCACGAGGACATCTGGCTGCTGAAGCGCGTGGGCGCGCCCGTGGCCAGCCCCGATGGTCAGTGGGCAGCGTTCAGCGTCACGGAGCCGGCCTACGACGACAAGCAGGTGAGCGACGTCTGGCTGGTGGCCACGAACGGCGTGCAGCCGCCACGCCGCCTCACCAACACCCGCGCCGGGGAAAGCGGCCTGACATGGAGCGCCGACAGCCGCCGTCTGGCGTTCAGCAGCAAGCGTGACGGCGACGACGCGGCACAGGTTTACGTGCTCGACCTCGCCCAAGGGGGCGATGCCCAGCGCATCACCAGCCTCGTCACTGGCGCCCGCGCGCCGCAGTTCTCGCCGGACGGGACGCAACTGCTGTTCATCAGCAACCCCTACCCCGGCGCCATGAACGAGGCGGACAACAAGAAAACCCAAGAAGCGGAGAAGGCCCGCAAATACAACGCGCGCGTCTTCACCAGCTTCCCGGTACGCAACTGGGACCGCTGGGTGGACGCCCGCCGCCCGCATGTGTACGTGCAAGCGGCCGATGGCACAGCAGCCGCTCGCGACTTGCTTGCCGGCACCAAGCTGGCAGCCAACCCCGGCTTCGGCGGGCGCAGTGGCGATGGCGGCGAAGAAATTGATGCCACGTGGACGCCCGATGGCAAGGCCGTGGTGTTCGCGGCCAGCATCGACCGCGACCAGTCGGCCTACGCATTCACGTCCATGGACTTGTGGCAGGTGGCCACTGCCGGCGGCGAACCCCTGCGGCTGACGGCCGAAGGCGACAGCTGGGCACGTCCGCGCTTCACGGCAGACGGCAAGTGGCTGGCTGCCCTGCATGAACGTCGTAACGGCGACAAGGTGTATGTGGCCACGCGTCTCGCCAGCATCCCTTGGAGCGCCAACGGTGGCGACTTCAGCAAGCGCGCGTTGGTCACCGCTAGCTTCGACCGTTCCGTGTCGTCGTTCGTGCTCGCGCCGGACAGCAAGGAGGCTTGGTTCTCTGCGGAAGACACCGGCGGCGAAAACCTTTACGCCGTACCACTCGCCGGCGGCAAGGTACGCACGGTGGCGGCGCCGGAGCACGGCGTGTATACGAACGTCTCTGCGGGCGTGGCTCGCGGCAGCGCGTTGCTTGCTGCCTACGAAAGCGCCACGGCGCCTGCGGAAATCGTGCGCATAGATGCCGCCAAGGGCACTCATACCGCGCTCACGCATTTCAACGACGCCAAGCTGGCACAACTCGACCTGCCGCCGCTCGAAGAGTTCTGGTTCACCAGCAAGCGCGGCGCCAACATTCACAACTTTTTGGTGCGCCCACCCGGCTTCGACCCTGCGAAGCAATACCCGCTGTTCGTCATGATTCATGGCGGCCCGCACACCATGTGGCGCGACCAGTTCTTCCTGCGCTGGAACTACCACCTGCTGGCATCGCGCGGCATCGTGTTCGTGCTCACCAACTACACGGGCAGCACCGGCTTCGGTGAAGCCTTTGCGCAGGGCATCCAGAACGACCCGCTCATCGGGCCTGGCCTCGAAGTGAACGAGGCAGCTTCCGCCGCCGTCGCGAAGTATTCGTTCATTGACGGCACGCGCCAGTGCGCGGGCGGTGCCAGCTACGGTGGACACCTGGCGAACTGGCTGCAGGCCAGCACCACGCACTATCGCTGCTTGGTAAGCCACGCCGGCCTCGTGAACCTCGAAGTGCAATGGGGCACCAGCGACACCATCTATGGTCGCGAAGTGAACATGGGCGGCCCGCACTGGGAAGGCGGCAAGGGCTGGCAGGAGCAGAACCCCATCAAGTACGCGGGGAAGTTCCGCACGCCGGTGTTGGTAACGGTAGGCGAGCAAGACTTCCGCGTGCCCCTGAACAACTCGCTGGAATACTGGAGCGCCCTGCAGCGCATGCAGGTGCCCTCGAAGCTCATCGTGTTCCCCGAGGAAAACCACTGGATACTGAAAGGCGAGGACAGCCGCTTCTGGTACACGGAGGTGCAGGACTGGCTGGCGAAGTACCTGTTGCCATGAGACGAGCGCTACTTGCCATTGCGGCGCTTGCCATGACCGGAGCGAGTTTGTTCGCTACGGCCGGCAGCAAGAGTCGGGAGCAAGCTCCCTCCCACATGCAAGAGCAGGCCGGCAGCAAAAGTCGGGAGCAAGCTCCCTCCTACATTCATGAGCAGGCAGCTGTGGGAGCGAGCTTGCTCCCGACTCCTGCCGCAGAGCGCTTCGCCGCATTGGCGCTGGCTTGCGTTCACCGCGAATACCCGAACAAGATTTCGCATTCACTGCGCGATGCCAGCGACGTGCTCGCGCCACACCAATTGACACCAGCGTTCTACGGCTGTCTGGACTGGCATAGCGCCGTGCATGGCCACTGGCTGCTCGCCAGGCTCGCTCGCACCTATCCGGACGCCCCCTTCGCCATCGAGGCCAAGGCAGCCCTCGCCGGCAGCCTGACGCCGCAGAATCTGCAGGCAGAACTGGCTTACCTCCAAGGTCAGGGCCGCGGCTCCTTCGAGCGGCCTTATGGCTTGGCGTGGCTATTAGCGCTTTCCGCCGAACTGCATGCCTGGAACGACCCGCAAGCCCGAGAGTGGGCCACGGCTATAGAGCCCCTCGAAACCGAGGTAGCCGCGAGGCTCGACGCTTGGTTGAACAAACTGCGCCGCCCCAACCGCAGTGGCGAACACGCGCAAACGGCTTTCGCCATGGGACTGATCGCCGACTGGGCCAAAGCCCGTGGGGCCACGCAGGTACTGGCCACAGTACGCAGCCGGGCACAGGTGTTCTATGCCCAGGACCGCAACTGCCCCATGGCCTACGAACCAGCAGGTGAAGACTTCCTTTCGCCCTGCCTCGGCGAAGCGGACCTGATGCGCCGCGTACTGGATACGAAGGCGTATGCGCAGTGGCTGACGCTGTTTCTGCCGCAAATACCGCGACACACCTTCGGGCACCCAGCCGTGTGGCTAGCGCCGGAACCCGTGGTAGACCGTGCCGACCCAAAGATGGCGCATATTGACGGTTTGAACCTGAGCCGTGCGTGGATGTTGCGCGACATGGCAGCCGCCCTGCCTGCCCGCGACCCCCGGCGCAAGGCGCTGGCGGCAGCCGCAGAGGCCCACCGAGCCGACGCACTACCGGCGGTCACGGGCGAACACTATGAAGGTGGCCACTGGCTGGGCACTTTCGCGGTAATGCTCGAAACTGGCGGCGTCCGCCGCTAACCGGCAGCGCCCTCTACCAGCACCGGCCCGAGGGTGCTTCCGTCAGGCGCAGCACTGAGGCAGGATGTACGACATGCAGCATACGAACACCCCCGACGGGCGCACCACCGCCCCGGTTGCCGGCCGTCATGGCGGCCACGCCTTGGCCCGCATCGCCACCCTCGTGCTGGTCTGCCTCGCCACGCTCGCCGGTTGCGGCGGCGGTGGCGGCGGTGGCGGCAGCACGGGTGGCAACCTCACCACCAACGACCCCTGTTCGATCACGGCCCGCAACCAATGGGTCATCGACACCATGAAGGAGTGGTACCTCTACCCGGACCTCTTGGTCACGTCGGTCAGTGCCACCTCGAACAGTTCGCCGCAAGCCACCATCGACGCCATGACGGCTACCGCGCGGGCGCAGAACAAAGACCGGTACTTCTCGTATATCACCTCCATCGCGCAAGAAAACGCCTTCAACAGCTCCGGTGCCACGGCGGGCTTTGGCGTTCGCTTGTACACGGACACCGCGGCTTCGCGCCTTTACGTCACTGAAGCCTTCGAAGGCGCACCCGCCTTGGCGGCCGGTATCGACCGCGGCGACGAGATTGTGGCCATCGGCACCAGCGAAGCCACGCTCGCTACCGTGGCCAGCCTGCTGGCCAGTGGTGGTTCGCAAGCGGTCACCGATGCGCTCGGCCCCACGACGGCCGGCACTACGCGCACCTTGCGCGTAGCCGGTACTGCAGGCACGCGTACTCTTACGGTGACCAAGGCGGACTATTCGCTCACGCCCGTCTCAACCCGCTATGGCGCCCGCATTCTGGATGATGCCGGGCGCAAGGTGGGCTACGTGAACCTGCGTACCTTCATCAGCTCTGCCGATGCCCAACTGCGCAGTGCCTTCGACAGTTTCCGTAATGCGGGCATCAATGAAGTCATCGTGGACTTCCGCTATAACGGCGGCGGCTTGGTAGCCACCGCGGACCTGCTCGGCGACCTGCTCGGTGGCAACCGTTCCAGCGGCCAGATTTTCGAGCAGATGACCTTCCGCCCGGAAAAATCCGCGAACAACAGCACGCATTACTTCACCGCGCAGCCGCAAGCCGTGGCGCCGATGAAACTCGCGTTCATCGCCACCGGCGGCACCGCCTCCGCCAGCGAACTGGTGGTAAACGGCATGCTGCCGTACTTCACTACCAACCTCGCGCTGGTGGGTGCCAACACCTACGGCAAGCCGGTGGGCCAGGTGGCTATCGACCGCGCCACTTGCGATGACCGTCTGCGCGTCATCGCCTTTGCCTTGCGTAACGCCTCTGGCTCCGAAAACTACTTCAATGGCTTGGCCGGTACGGTGAACGTGAGCTGCCGCGCTGCCGACGACTATACCCACGCCATGGGCGACCTGCTGGAAACCAGCACGCGCCAAGCCTTGGATTTCCTCGCTGGACGGCCCTGCACGGCAATTGCCGGAGGCAGTACACCGGGCTTGGCGAAACCTGGGGGCCTCGAGGCCCTACAAACCGAACCAGAACCTTTGCTGCCCGCGCAACCTTCACCCGCACAACGCGAAGTGCCGGGCCTGTTTTAACGCTTCCGGAGTTCCTGCATGAAGCCTTATTCCCTCCTTGCTGCCCTCAGCGGCGGCCTGCTGGTTGCCTGCGCAGCCGCCCCGGTGGCCAAGCCACCAGCGCCAACGGCAGCGGTGGCTGCAGCCCCGGCAGTGGTTGCGCCCACCCCGCAGCCGCCGGCTTACGCGTCCACCTACCGCCCCATGCCCGCGGTAAGCACTTTGCTGCGTGGCGCCACGGTGCTTACCGGTACCGGTGAACGGTTGGAAAATGCCGATGTGCTGCTCGTTGACGGCAAGGTAGCCGCGCTAGGCCAAGGCCTTGCCGCTCCTGCGGGCGCTGCGGTAGTGGATGCGAAGGGCCTGTGGGTGACGCCTGGCATCATCGATGCGCACTCGCACCTCGGTGTTTACCCATCGCCAGGCATGCGCTCGCTCAGCGACGGCAATGAGGCCACTTCGCCGAACACCGCACAAGTGTGGGCAGAACACAGCGTGTGGCCGCAAGATCCGGGTTTCGGCGCAGCACTTGCGGGCGGCGTCACTTCGCTCATGATTCTGCCGGGCTCCGCGAACTTGTTTGGCGGCCGCACTGTGACCTTGAAGAACGTGGCCGGGCGCAGCGTGCAGGACATGAAGTTCCCCGGCGCACCTTACGGCCTGAAGATTGCCTGCGGCGAAAACCCGAAGCGCGTCTATGGTGAGGGCCGCAAGATGTTGCCTTCCACGCGCATGGGCAACATGGCCGGCTTTCGCAATGCCTTCATCGAGGCGCGCAAGTACCGCGACGACCTGGCGAAGTACGAGCGCGACCGCGCTACCAAGCCCGACGCACAGCCGCCCACTCGCAACCTGCAGAACGAAACGTTGGCTGGTGTGCTGAACGGCGAGATTATCGTCCAGAACCACTGCTACCGCGCCGACGAGATGGTGCAGATGCTGGACCTGGCGAAGGAGTTCGGCTTCCGTATCGGCACCTTCCACCACGCGGTGGAGGCCTACAAGATTGCCGACGTGCTGGCTGCCAATGGCACTTGCTCCGCCATGTGGGCCGACTGGTGGGGCTTCAAGATGGAAAGCCTCGATGGCATTCGCGAGAACATCGCCATGGTCGACGCCGCGGGCGCTTGCGCCGTGGTGCATTCGGACAGCGACGTCGGTATTCAGCACCTGAACCAGGAAGCCAGCAAGGCCATGGCTGCCGGTAGGCGCATGGGGCTGAACATCACTCCCGAACATGCCATCACTTGGCTTACGCGCAACCCGGCGCGTGCCATTGGCGTAGCGGACCGTACCGGCACGCTGGAGCCCGGCAAGATGGCAGACGTGACGGTCTGGAACGGCAACCCGTTCAGCGTCTATGCCCTCGCCGAGAAGGTCTACATTGACGGTGCACTGGTCTACGACCGCCACGACCCTGCCAAACAACCCATCACCGATTTCGCGCTAGGGTTAACGCCCGCCGGAGGTGCCCGATGAACGCGCGCAGCCTTGTACTGGTAGCCCTACTAGGCACCAGCCTCCTTTCCTCATTTGCAAGCGCAGAAACCATCGCGCTGCGTGGCGCCACGGTGTACACCGCAGGGCCCAGTGGAACACTGCAAAACGCCACCGTCATCATGCAGGACGGCGTCATCGCAGCCGTCGGCAAAGACGTGCGCATCCCTGCGGGTGCGCGTGTGGTGGATGTCGCTGGGCAATTCATTACACCCGGTCTCATCGATGCTTACGGGAGGCTGGGTGTTACCGAAGTGGACGGCGAAGCCGCCACCGTGGACGAATCCGCCAAGGGCCTGCCGTACTCGGCAGCGTTCAGCGTGGCGGAAGCCATCGAGCCGCGTAGTCAGCGTATTCAGGTGAACCGGGCTGAAGGCATTACCTCCGGCTTGGTGGCACCTGAAGCTTCGATGGACAGCAGCGGCCTCGGCCCGGTCATTGCCGGGCAAGCCAGCTTCCTACGCTTGAAGCCGGGCATGGCCATTGATGTACGCACGCCAGTGGGCTTCGTGTTCACTTACGGCGAAGGCGGTGCTGCACTTTCCGGTGGTGCTCGTAGCGCTGTCTTGTTGCGTCTGCGGGCGCTGCTGGACGATGCCCGCGACTATGCAGCGCACCGCGAAGCGTTCAACAACGGCGCGCGGCGCGAATACACCGCGACTCGGCAAGACTTGGAAGCGTTGCAACCATTGCTGGCCGGCAAGACGCCGCTGCTAGCCGAAGTGCACCGCGCCAGCGACATTCTCATGCTGTTGAAGGTGGCACACGAGCAGCACCTGAAGCTGGTCATCATCGGTGGTGCCGAAGCCTGGGAAGTGGCACCACAACTGGCAGCCGCCAAGGTACCGGTGGTGCTGGACGTGTTCGAGAACCTGCCCAGCAGCTTCGACATGCTGGGCGCCACGTTCGAAAACGCGGCGCGCCTGAACGCTGCCGGCGTCGAAATTGCCTTCGCCTATGCGGAACACTACAACCCGCGTAACGCGCGCCAGTTGGCCGGCAACGCAGTAGCCCACGGCTTGCCGTTCGACGCCGCGCTGGCCGCCATCACCCGCAACCCGGCGCGTATCTATGGCGTCGGCAACACGCTGGGCACGCTGGAAGTGGGGAAGACCGCGGACCTCGTGGTGTGGGATGGCGACCCGCTGGAAACCAGCACTCTGACCACGCAGGTGTATGTGGGCGGTGAACCAGTCCCCACCACCTCTCGTCAGACGCTCCTGCGCGACCGCTACCGCACGCCGCGCGGCGCTGTGCCGCCGGCCTATGTTCACCCCACCGCGAAGTAGCCCGACACTGCTGACGCTGCCGCAGGGCTATCGCGCGCTGGTCATCGGTGCCAGCGGCGCCATTGGCAGCGCCTTCGTGCGCGCTTTGCGCAGCGATAGTCGCTGCGCTGCTGTCGTGGAACTTTCGCGTAGTACCCACCCGGGTTTTACTTTGGAAGACGCGGCGTCCATCAGCGCGGCGGTAACAGCAGTTTCTGCCGCCGGCCCGTTCCATCTAGTCATCGACGCCACCGGTGCGCTGGTCATCGATGGCGCCGGGCCGGAGAAGCAATTGGCCGCCGTCCGTGCCGACACCCTCGCGCGACAGTTCGCGGTGAATGCCACCGGGCCCATGTTGCTGCTGCAGGCCTTGGTACCGCACCTCGCCACCGGCCGTGCCATCTACGCCAAACTTTCCGCGCGGGTTGGAAGCATTGCCGACAACCGCAAAGGGGGCTGGTACGCTTACCGTGCGGCGAAGGCGGCATTGAACATGCTGCTGCAGACTGCGGCCTTGGAACTGGCGATGCGCCGCCCGGAACTGGTGGTGGCCGCGCTACAACCGGGAACCGTGGCTTCCAAGCTTTCAGCGCCGTTTGTCAGCGCTGACCACGCCGTTACCGCCGACGAGGCTGCGCAGGCAATGCTGCAGGTGCTAGATGGCCTGCCAGCCCAGCGTGGCGCCTATTTTCGAGATTCGCGAGGAGAGAACATTCCGTGGTGACCCAATTGAAGATGAAGACGCTGCTAGCCGGTGCGCTCATGGTTTCCGGCACTGTAGGTGGCGTGGCGTTCGCTGCAGGCAGCGAAGCAGTGGCGACTGACACTGAAATCACGGAAGTCGTCGTGCTGGGCAGCCGGCGTTCACAACGCACCGTGGCCGAAGCCGCTGTACCCGTAGATGTCATCTCAGCCAGCGAAGTGGGTCACCAAGGCGACCGCAACCTGCTCGACGTGCTCGCCAGCAGCGCGCCTTCGTTCAACGTTTCCCGCGAAGCCATCAACGACACAGCCACGATGGTGCGGCCCTTCAGCTTACGTGGCCTGCCCAGTGACAGCACGCTGGTGTTGGTCAACGGCAAGCGGCAGCACCGTGGTGCCGTCATTGGCGAGTTCGTTTCGGGTGTGCAACGCGGCGCGCAAGGTGTAGACCTGTATGCGCTGCCAGGCATCGCTTTGGCGCAGGTAGAACTGCTGCGCGATGGTTCGTCCGCGCAGTACGGTTCCGATGCTATCGCCGGCGTCATCAACCTCGTGCTGGCAGACAACCCCACTGCTCGCAAAGTGGACCTGCAATGGGGCCGCTATTATCGCGGCGACGGCGCCATCGCCAACATCGGCGCACAACTCGGCTTCGCCCTCGGCGCTGAAGGCGGCCTGACACTAAGCGCCGAATGGCGCGATGCCCGCCCCACCAGCCGTGGCCTGCAAGACCCCGCTGCCGCTGCGTTGACGGCCGCGGGCTTGCCCGGCGTACCGAACCCCGCTGTGGTCTGGGGCAGCCCGCGTGGCAACGACGACTACAAGCTGGTAGCCAACGGCCATATGGCCGTGGGCAGCGCAGAAGCCTACCTATTCGGCAACTACGCCAGCCGCGCCGTGGACGGCAGCTTCTTCTATCGCAACCCCATCCGGCGCACCGGCGTTTTCAGCAACGACGGCGGACAAACACTGCTGGTGGGCGACCTCACCCCGACTGATGGTGTGACATGCCCGGCAGTGCCTATTGTTGGGGGCAAGCCGGAAGCCGCGGCATTGGCCGCAGTGGCCAGCAACCCGGCCTGCTTTGTGTTCAACCAACGCTACCCCGGTGGCTTCACACCGCGCTTTGGCGGCACGGTAGAGGACTACTCCGCGGTAGCGGGCATCCGCGGCGAATTCGCCAATGGCTGGCGCTACGACTTAAGCGGCTCGGTAGGCCAGAACGGTATCAAGCTTGGCATTAGCAACACCGTGAACGCCTCGATGGGCCCGGCGTCCCCCGCGGATTTCCAACTGGGCCAACAGGTACAGCGAGAAGAATTACTGAACCTCGACTTGCACCACGACTTGGAAATTGGCTGGCAAGGCCCGCTGTCGGTGGCCTTCGGCTTGCAGCAGCACAACGAGTCGTTCCGCATTGTGGCCGGCGAACCGGCGTCTTACACCCGCGGGCCGCTGGCCTTGCAGGGCTTTTCGGCGGGCTCCAACGGCTTTCAGGGTTTCTCGCCAGACACTGCTGGCATTACGCGGCGCCGTAGTCACGGCGCCTATTTGGACCTGGAAGGCAACCCTACCGAAACCTTGCTGGTGGCTGCTGCCGTGCGCGGCGAGAAGTTCTCGGACTTCGGCCAGGCCTTCACAGCGAAAGGCTCCGGGCGTTTCGAGTTCACGTCCGGCTGGGCCGTGCGCGGCTCGTTAGGGACTGGCTTTCGCGCGCCTACCGTCGGGCAGACGGCGTTGCGCCGCACGTCCACGTCGTTCGCTGGCGGGCAACTGGTGGAGAACCTGGTGCTTCCTCCTACCAACCCGGTGGCCAGTCTGCTGGGCGGCAGCCCACTGCAGCCAGAACGTTCGCGTCATCTGGGCTTCGGGCTGGTGGGTGAAATAGGTGCGGCCACCCTGACGCTGGATGCCTTCCGCATTGCCATCCGCGACCGCCTGGCCTTCACCCAACGCCTCGTCAGCGATGACGAGCGTTCCAGACTGGTTCAGCTAGGCATCGCCGATGCTTCCACCATCAGTTCCGTGCAGTTCTTCTCCAACGAAGTGGACACCACCACACGCGGGCTCGACTTCGTACTGAACCTGCCCACGCAGAACCAACTCGGCAAGGGCTTGCTGACGCTGGCGCAGAACTTCACCAGTACGCGCGTCACCCGGCGCGGCAGCGCCCTCACGCCGTTGCTGGCACTGGAGATTGAACGCGCCGAACCGCGCCAACGCACTACGCTGACAGCCGTGCAGTCCATAGGGGACTTCAGCTTCACGCTGCGCGCCAATCACTACGGGCGTTATACGGAACTACTGTTCACCGATGAAACCCTGCTGTTCGAATCGCCAGGCTCCATGGTAGTGGATGCCGAAGTGAGCTATGCGGCACCCAAGGGTGTGAACGTTGTGCTGGGTGCGAAGAATCTGTTCAACCGCTATCCGGCCGAGAATCCTTTCGGACGGCAGCCCGGTTTTCTCGGCGCCATCTATCCGCTCACTTCGCCGTATGGCTACAACGGCGGCTTCGCGTATCTGCGGCTGGAGTGGTCACCCCGCCGTTAAAGTCAAAGCAGGCAAAGCTAAGCTGTCCCCGCTCCCAAATCCTCAAGCACGGCCAGCAGCTTTGCCGGGTCCACCGGCTTCTGCAACACGTGCGTGACTTCGCCAGCGCTCAACCCGTGGAGCATCAACGGGCCTCTGCTCGCGGACATGCAAACCAACGGCGGACGTGGCAACGGCGCCGCCATCTCGCCACGACCGCTGAGACGTAGCGTCGCAAAGCCCACCTGCAGGCACAACTCGGCATCGGCGAGCACGACATCAAAAGACCCAGAGCGCAGCTCCACCTGAGAGCGCAACTCCTCCGCCGTTTCCACGGCGAAGAGTTGGCAACCCGCGCGTAACAGCAACCGGCCCACCACCTGCCGACTCACTGGCTGGGGCTCGGCCAACAGCACCCGCATACCCGCGAGCGAAACCGAACCGTCGCTCAAAGAGGCCGTGCTGTCTCCCGCCAACACGACACCAGACAGTGCCTCGACCAGCATTCGCGCCGTATAAGGCTTCAGGAGAAGCCCTTCGACTCTCCCTTGGGCGCTGGCGGGCAGGGCTCTCTGCAGTTCTTGTAGATGCCCCACCATGGCCACCGTTCGGGTGATGACGCCAGTAGCGCCCGCTTTCCGAACGCCTTCGAGGAATGGCTCGAGTCCTTCCGGAAAGTCCACCGTATTGAGCAATACCACACCAAACGGGTTCCCGTGTTCGGCGGCTGCTTGCAGCTTTGCCTGCACCGCCGCAGCACTGGCCGATTCGGCTGAGTAACCGAGCGTCGTCAGCAAGGCCAGGGCGTGCTCGGTTGGCTGTGCCGCGCCAGCCACGAGCAGCACTCTGGTGCCTCCCAGCATTTCACGCCGTAGCGACTCACCAAAGGCACCTGCCAAGACATCTTGCCCGACCACGAGATCGAACGAGAAAGTCGCTCCATAGCCTGGTACAGAAGCCACCGTAATCTGCGTACCCAGCGACCTTGCAACGTATTGGCTCACCGGCAGGCCCATGCCCCGCCCATCATCATCCTGCGCACGGCCTTCGAAAAGCCCTGCCAATTGGCTCGGCTGAATGCCAGGGCCGTTGTCCTGCACGGACCAACGTATTGCTACCTTGCCCGCTTCCTCAGGATCTTCGAGACGCTCAACCCGCAACACAACGATACCGCCAGCCGCGACCCGAATGGCATTGGCCAGCAGGCTGACCACCACCTGTCGCAAACGCAAGCCATCGAGACGCAGCACTGCAGGCAAACGCATATCGATGTCGAAGAGAATTTCAACGCCGGACGCGTCCGGGTATGACGCCACCTGAGTGCCGATATCCCGCAGGAAAGCCTCCAACTCCAGCGGCAGCGTTACGGATTCCTCTGCCAAAGTGAACGCGGACAATTCGTCGATGCGATCGCTAGCCAGAGCCAACAAGCGTTGACCCAAAACTTCACCACGCGTGGCTGCCGCCCGACGCCGGATATCGGAGTCTGTACTGGCCATTTCTTTGACCAACGAGAGCAAGGCATAGACCGGCGCGCGAAACTCCCGGCCGACCTCCAGCAACAGGCGCGACTTCTCACCGGCCAGCGCCATGGCAGAGTCGCGCGCTCTTTGCAGCTGGGAAATATCGGTGAATGTGGTGACAAGGCTACCGGAAGCATCAGTCCGCGCATCGACTTGGAGATCGACACCACCGATGGTCCGAAACTGCCCGTGCTCCACCCACATCCCAAGCGAACCGGCGTCGCGACGAATATCCAGTAGTTCCAACTGGCCTTCTACACGCTGCGAATCCAGACCGAGCAAAGCCAAGGCGCGCTCGTTGTACTGCATCACAGTACCGAATTCATCTTGCACCACGATGCCCTGCGGCAATGCTTCGACGATTTCGGTAAGCAAAAAAGCCGATCGACGCGCTTTCTCGCTTGTCCGCACCGTCTCATTGCGTCGGGAAAAAAGGAGAAACTGCAACACCAGCAGAGTCAGCGCAATCCTGAAAACATTAGGCAAACTGTACTCGCCTTCCAGAAACACAATCACCACGCAGCTCAGCGAAGTAAGAGCACCGATGACTGCTGCCAACCGTATATCTCGCAAGCGGATATACAACAAGATGACGGCCAAGAAGACCCACACAAAGCCTACCGGGGTAGCAGGAACAGCAATAACGGCAACCGCGCAAAATACGACGGGGACAGTGGTTTCCCCAACCCGAGGATTGCCGTTCCACGAAACGCCAACCACCTCCACTACCATCAAACCCAACCAAAACCAGGCCATTACCCACGGAATATCCACGCCGACCGGCGTTTCATGGAACGCGGAGCGAAGGACAAGCAGCAAAAACAAACAAGGAATCATCACCAGGTTCGTCATGAATCTCTGGCGAAGGAAATCGTCGTGCAGCACATGCCGGGCCTGCGGGCGCAGGCAGCGGTAATAGAAGTCCTGCTCGACTGTGTGAGGCATTCAGCTCTGCTCCAGCATCACGGACAAGGCCATGGGCCGCCCAAACAAGTAACCCTGCCCCCAGTCGCAACCAACCCCTGCCAGACGATGACATTGATCGGTGGTTTCTATGCCTTCAGCCACCACCTCCACGTTCATGGCGCGTCCAATGGAGACAATCGCAGCGCAGAGGTCGCGCTTGTGGGAGGCATCTCGCGCTACACGTACAAACGACTTGTCGATTTTCACAAAGTCGAAATCGAAGCGCTGCAGATAGGCAAGCGAAGAGTAGCCAGAACCGAAATCGTCAATGGCCAGTTGGAACCCCGCTCTCGCTGCTTCAACGAGGAAATGGTGCACACGGGACTCTTCTTCGATGAGCACGCTTTCCGTGAACTCCAGCACCAAAGCCGTAGGCGGTATGCCCACCCCCTGCGCTACGTCCAGCAGCCGCTGGAGACTAAAACTGCGCGACAACACCTGCGTTGCCGAAAAATTCACATGCACCTGAAAATCTGGCCAGCGGGCACGCAACTGTTTCGCCGCCAGCGCCGACTGCAAGATGACCCAGTCACCAATCTCGGCAATCAGCCCGGTCTTTTCTGCATGGCCGATAAAATTGGCCGGCCCAACCATCCCCAATTCCGGGTGGTGCCAGCGCAGCAGCGCTTCCGCCTTGCCCATCTTTCCGGAAGCCAGATGGACAATGGGCTGAAACAAGAGATGAAATTGATTTTCCTGTAACGCCTGATGCAGATCGTCGCCGATGCGCTTTCGGGTTTGCGCAAACTCGTTCCGTTGCCGCTGAAAAAACTCGACACGGTTACCACCCGCCTCACGCGCAATCGTCATGGCCGACTGGGCGTTGGACAGCAAGGTGGTCGCGTCCGACCCATCATCCGGCGCCAAGGCCACGCCAATACTGGCGGTAACGCGCGTAACCACGCCCGCTATTTCATAAGGCCGTGCCACCGTCACCAGCATGTCTTCGGAAATTTCGGCAATCTGCTCAGGGCTGTCGTTTTTCCCCACCATGACCGTAATCTCGGCACCGCGAACGCGGAACAAGGAGACCCCGGCAGGCATGACTTGCTGGATGCGAGACGCGGCCTCCCGTAGCAGCAGGTCGCCACTGGCGAAACCATAGGCCGCATTCACATCGGCAAAGCCATCGAAGCCCACCTGCATGAGCGCAAACTTGGCGCCGTCGTTGGCAACACGCGCTGCCAACTGCTCCACTTTTCCGGTTAGCCCGCCGAGGCCGGCCAAGCCGGTCACGGCATCCTCGATTTCCGTGCCAACATCACTGATGATGCCCACGTAGTGGTTAATCGCGCCGTCGGCGGAATCCCGGACGGCAGCGATAGTGAGCACAGCCTCACGCACAAGCCCATTGCGATGACGGTTCAACACCTGTCCCCGCCAGTAGTCGCTGGTGGCAAGCGCGCTACGCATCTCGACAAAGACGGCAGGCGAGGTCATGCCGGAGCTGAGGAAGCGAGGGTCGCGCCCCATCGCCTCTTCCCGTGTATAGCCGGTGTTCTCCGTAAACGCCGGGTTCACGTCAACAATGAGCCAACCGGCATCGGTAATCATGATGGCGTCGTGGGTGGAAGCGAACACGCTCGTGCCGATCCGCAGGCGTGTAATGGCAGCGTCACGCTCGGAAGTCGCCAACACGCGGTCGGTAATGTCTAGCAGATTGCAGTGCGTACGCAGCAAGGCACCCTGCAGATTCGTTTCAGGGCGCGCATGGACTTCGACTAGGCGACGCTGGCCCGTCCCGCGGTTGCGCAACTCGAATACGGGTACGGCGAGAGAACCGCTCTCCGCCAATGGTAAACCAAGCGCTTTTGCTTCACCGGCTTCCTCGACTAATTCGCGAAAGGGAAGGCCCACCGCTTCACGGCGCGAAATTCCTGTCAATTGCTCCCAGGCGAGATTCACCTCGGTGATACAGCCCTCCGGGTCCAGCGACTGGTAAGGCAGCGGTACGCTCATCAGCAGCGAACGGAAATGGCGTTCGGTATCACGCGCCTGTCGCGTGGCTTCAGACAGCTGTCGCCGCACCTGCATCAGCCGCTGCAGACCCTGCAGTTTCGCCTTCAGGAAGATAGGCTCCACCGGCGAGTGCAGGTAGTCGTCGCCACCAGCGGCGATGGCGCCGTCCAAGTCCAGAGAAGCACCGGGCGGAACCAGCATCACCACCGGGACCCAACGCGGGCCGCGCAATTCCTTCACGCGCCCTGCCACCATCGCGCCATCAAGGCCGGGAAGATTCACATCCACAAACACCATGTCAGGCCGGTGCAGTGAATAAAGATCTACCGCTGCCTGACCATCGGCAACGGCGACGGTTTCGTGCCCCAAGCGGTGCAGCAACGCGACCAAGGCTTCGCGCCGCGACGTTTCTCCGTCCGCTACGAGCACCAACACAGCCACTTCCCCGGACGGCAGCGAAGGAGGCGCTTCACTACCGGTAGGTAAAACCGATACCAGGGTGGGCTGGTCGGTCAAATGCCCCCCTCATCCACCATGCGCACCAGCGCGGCGAGTGAGTCGGCGCCCAATTTTTCCATGGCCTGATGGCGGTGGTATTTCACTGTCCGCAAGGCAATTCCCAACTGGTCTGCCACTTCCTGGTTGGTGGCGCCACTGGCAGCCAACTTCGCCACTTCGCTTTCACGGGGGGTAAGCGTAGCCACACGGCGCAGAAGGGCTTCCTTCGCGGCACCACGCTCGATGGCGTCTGCGCTACGTGCAAGGGCACCTTCCACTGCCGAGAGCAGCACCGGGAGTTCCACGGGCTTCACCAAAAAATCCATGGCGCCACCGCGGAAACCCGCGGCAGCCTCGGCCGCCCCACTGGCGCCGCTAATGAAGACCAGTGGCACCATGGCCAGATTGGGCAGGGCACGCTGCAACTCCAGCCCATCGAGGCCCGGCATTTTGACGTCCGAGAGGATACAAGTAGGGATGGTGGGCACCGCTGCCAGGAAGGCACGGTCTGCCAGCAGTGCAGAGGCCGAATCGAAAATGGAGCAACGGTAGCCTTCGTATTCGATGGCAGAGCGGAAAGCCGCCACTACTGCAAGGTCGTCGTCCACCAAGAGGACGTGGCCGGCTCGCCGGTTGGCCGAGGCGCCCGCTGCCGATGGGGTGGCGGAGGAAGTTTCCTGACTCATGCACGCTCCAGTTTTCTTTCGCCTGCCGGCGACCGTGACCCAAGGAAATGCAATACCAATTCGCGATGATTCTGCTCGGCTTCACGAGCGCTGATGCTCGCGCCAAACTCCGCCAAAGTAGCCCGAGCGGCACCAAGACGAGACTGAAATACCACTGCGTGGGCCTGCAGTCGCACTGCCAACGCGGAGTCATGCTCGCTATGCCGGTGCGGCCAGGGAAGGAGCATGACCACGTCTACGCCGTCTGGCGTTTTGCGAAAGCGCAGATGGATATTGCCCGCAACACCCAACTGCAAGGCCTCTGACCCACTTCTGAGAAAATTCATCAGCACCTGCGATGTGCGCAACCGGTCTACCGTTCCATACATGCCGGGAAGCTCTGGCGGGAACTCGACCTGCACGCCTTTCTGTTGGGCCTCTTGTCGCAAGAGATCCCACACTTCGCGCGCGAGTTGCTGCAAGTCCACCAGCGTTTCGTTCAATTCCGGCGGCTTGATGAACTGACGGACTTGATCGACGATGCCAGCACAGGCCCGTACCTGTGCAATGACTTGGTCGAGGCCATCGACGAGTTCGGCGGAGGTGGCGTTGGTTCTTGCCAAGCGCCGCTGTAGCAACTGCGCATTCAGCTTGATAGCCGCCAACGGCTGACTGAGCTGCAACCCCAGCGACGAAGAGATGACATTCAAATTGCTGCTGCGGTCCATTTGCGCCAGCACTTCAGCCGTGCGTGCACGGGACTCCTCCTCTGCCAAGACAGCAGCTTTTGCCATACCCGCGACATGCTCGTTTTCCAAAACCAAACCGAGGAACGCCATGTCGGAAATACACGTCACTACTATCATGACTATCGGCACGAACCATGGGAGATGGTACTGGGAGATGGACGGGCCCAATTCTCCGAGAAAAATCTGAAATAACTGCCAAAGGCCAATCAAGCCAGGAGTGCAAAAAGTCACCATCAAGATGCAGACATTACGGCTCCAGTGGTGCCGCAACACGACCACGCAGGAATACGCAACAAATAACTGCAAAACCAACAGACAGAACTTGACAAGAACTTCGCCGCCACGATTGACACCGAAATACGCGAGCAAAGAGATAACCCCAAAAAAAATCACCGGTGCTGCTATCCAATGCTTGGCTGGCCAGGGAAAACGCAATTCACGACGTATGGCAATGACTGTGAGCCCCATGCCGATAAAAAACAGCGTGGACGCAATCGACAAAATCGACGAACTCCATTTAATTTCGCCGTGAACCAGCGCTAGAGTGCTCAAGGCAACCATGACACCGGCAGCGACATAGATCTGCGAAGGCATCCGCCGGGAATTTCGCGGCTGGCCGATGAAGACACCGAGTGGCAGCAGCATCATGGCCCACGTCAACAAAGTGAGCTGGGTATCCGGATCAAGCACCATGTGACGGCACCTCCAGCACTACCCGCAGACCACCCGAGTCGGCATTCTGTAAATCTAGCGTGCCGCCATACCTAGAGAGGATCTCGCGGCAGACGGCCAAGCCCATTCCAAGGCCTTCCTGACGAGTCGTGAAAAACAAGCTTCCGACCTTGTCCTGCATCGCTGTGGAGATGCCCGGGCCCGTATCCGTTACCGTAATTCTGATCAATTCTCCGGCTAGTTCTGCAGTAACGACTACTTGACGAATAGGCAAATTCGCAACCGCCTGAATCGCATTTCGCAGGATATTCGCCAGTACTTGTGACAAATGAACGGAGTCGATACGGGCACGGAGCACCGCAGCGGCGTACTTCACCGAGACCTGCGCACGAGCTTTTTCAGCTTCAGCAACACCCAACGCCACGCTCTGTTCGATGGTTTCGGGAACGTTGCAAGAACCATCGTTGCCAAGGAAATTCGAATGGGTAATACGGGTTTTTTCGATGATGGCGGTCGCCCGCGACACCGCGGCCAAAATATTTTCCAGCAACACTGCTGCACTGCGCGTATCGACGAGACCATCCGCCACCATACGCCGGCATAATTGGGCTGCGGTCAGCATGGACGCCAATGGCTGCCCCAATTCGTGAGCCAAGCCGGTGGACAGCACTTCAATACTGCTTTTTGCATCTAAATTGACGAGTTCCCGGCTGATATGGGCCCGCCGTTCGGCGCGTTCATATTCGAGCAACTCCCGTTCGCGGGCTTGGTTGGCACGGTAAGACACCACCCCAACCCAGACGAAATTCGTGAGCACACTAGCGGCGAAGGAGATCAAGGCGAGCGCGCTGACCACATGGCCGGGCCCCACAGCGCGAAACGGCTCACCTTGCAGGCTCATCACAGCGGTGCCTGCAAAACCCACCATGAGGAAAAAGGAGAAAACGACGCAGAAGCCAACAGCCAAGGTTGGCATTTCGCGGTACAACTTCCTTGAACTTAGGAACAACTGCCAGCTAATATAGGCATAAAGAAACGCAAGAAACACTGACCGGGCGATGTCTAGTTCCATCAAATAGAGTGCGGAAAGAATTGCACCGAAGACAGCCATATCGATAAGCACGCGGGTCCAAGAGCATGGCTTCCCGATTTGTTCTTCCATGGCGCGCCAACGCAGCAGCAATGCCAAAAACACACCAAAGTTGGTGATTTGATCTAAGACGAACGGATGCAGAAATGGCAAGGACGAACGAGTGAGGGCGACGCCAATGCCAACCCCACCACACAACGTCCCGAAGAACCAGTAAACACCCCCACCACGCCGCGGCGCGCCCACCGCCACCCAGGCTATCAAGGGCACCGTAATGGAGATGCTGGCCATCATGGCCAAAGCGGTAGGCGTGTGCACTGCGGGGCCTGCTCAGTTCTTCAAGACTGGCTGTTCCAGCAACGGGAACAGCGCGGCTTCAAGGGCATCGAGGTCGAACGGCTTGCGGAGGCACTGCACCCCCTCGGGCAGCACCCCATAGCGCTCAAGGTCATCTGGCGGCAGGGCAGTCACCACCACGATAGGCAGGTTCGGGCACAAAGCCCGCAAACGGCGCGCCACTTCCATGCCGGATATGCCTGCTAGATTGACATCCAATACTGCACCAGCCAGCACGAACGGTACTGCATCCATGACACCAAGCGTCATGAGCAAGTTGCCATCTTTGTGGCGCAGCAGGCTGAGCAGGCTTTCACCGGAAGAATGATGCGTAGCGCGTAACTGGTGGTAATCCAGCCAACTGACGAGCGCCCGCAAGATACCCGGGTCGTCATCGACCACGGCCACAATCTTGCGCAAGGCGTATGCACCACTTTCCGAGGCTGCAGCCATCGTCTTTCCTTGAACGATTTCCATTTGCGTCCCACCGGAAACGGCAACACTTTTGCCAGTGGCTGCATCTTTAGGCAATTTCGGCGCCTCCACAATTGCACCATAGTGCCGAATTACCGCAAATTGCTGCGGATTTCCGTTGCGGCACCGCGCCGGCACCGCGTTTTTACCCATTCACATTCCGTTTGCGGCTCGCTTCTCCGCGAGGCAGACAGAACAATGCTCCACCCTATCCCAACCACTGCCCTTCGTCCGCACGGTTTCTTAGGGCCTATCGGCATTGTATATAAATATGTATTTAGGTATATATATGCGTATGGCACTCAGCATCAAAGACCCGGAAGCAGACCGCTTGGCCCGCCAGGTGGCGAAGATCACAGGCGAAACCCTCACTGGCGCCATCGTGCAATCGCTGCGCGAGCGCTTGGCACGCGTGCAACGCCGCCGCGGGCCGGGGCTGGCCGAAGAACTGCTGAAGATTGGCGAGCGTTGCGCCAAGCTGCCCGTGCAAGACGCCCGCACGTCCGAAGAAATTCTAGGGTACGACGCCCACGGCCTGCCGCGGTAAGCGCGCCCATGGTGATCGATACCTCGGCCTTGGTAGCCATCCTTTCGCTGGAGCCAGAGGCCGCCCGCTTGGCGCAAGCCATCGAGGCAGACCCCACCCGCCTCATCTCGGCGTCCACGCTGCTGGAAGCTGGCATTGTCATAGAAGCGCGGCTCGGTGCCGCCGGTGGCAAGGAGCTCGACTTGCTCGTGGCAAAAGCGGGAGTGGTCATAGAGCCGCTCACCGCCGACCAAGCCAGCACTGCTCGCGAAGCGTGGCGCCGCTTCGGCAAAGGCCGCCACGCGGCCGCGCTTAACTTCGGCGACTGCTGCAGCTACGCACTAGCCCGCGCCACCGGCGAGCCGCTGCTATTCAAAGGCACCGACTTCACAAACACGGATATTGCGGCAGTGAGCTACTAGCGGCGCGGGGGCGCGCGCCGCGCGCTACCGCCACTGCCGCTTGGTGCAGTGGCAAGACTGTTTTTCCAAGCTGTGGCCAGCGCTACCGCACCACCACACCGCCCTTCATGACGAACACCGTGCGGTGAAAAGCGCCAGCGTCCTGCAGTGGGTTGCCGTCCACAGCGACTATGTCCGCGTAGCGGCCCACCTGCAGCGAACCTACATCCGCTTCCGCGCCCAGCAACACCGCCGCTTCGTGCGTGGCGCTTTCCAGCGCGCGCGCCGGGCTCAGGCCGTTGTCGATGAGCAGCTTGAATTCTTGCAGGTGGTCGCCCTCACCCAGGTCGGTGCCGTAGGCAATACGCACACCCGAACGCACCGCCAGCGGCAGGTTCCGCTTCGGCAGCAAGTCGTTCGCCAGTTCCTTCGCCGCCGTACCCGGCGTCAGTAGTTCCGGGTGTTCGTCCGCCACCTTGTAGAACACGTCGTACACGGAAAGCGTGGGCACCAGGAACGTGCCTTGCGCTTTCATCAGCGCGAACGTTTCGGCGGTGGCAAACGAGCCGTGCTCGATGGAATCCACGCCCGCGCGCACCGCGGTTTCAATGGCGCCCGGCGGGTAGGCATGTGCCGCCACCTTCATACCGAGCATGTGCGCGGTGTCCACCGCGGTCTTCACCTCGTCTTCCGTCATCAGCTGCGCATGCGGGTCGTCGCCGGTGGAAGCAATGCCACCCGAAGGCATCAGCTTGATGACGCTGGCGCCACGACGCTTGTGCTCGCGCACGCGAAAGCGCGCCTCTTCGGCCGAATCCACGCGGCCATATTCCCAGCCCGGATGGCTCAGGGCCGGGTCCAGTCCGGCGTGCGGGTCTCCGTGGCCGGCCGTAGGGCCCAGCGCTTCCAGCGAAAGCCACAGCCGCGGGCCCGAAATCTTCCCCGCCTCGATGGCGTTGCGCACCGCCACCGTTTCGTCGCTGCCGCCCAAGTCCCGCACGGTGGTGAAGCCCTGCTCCAGCATTTGGCGCGCGAACAGCGCTGCGTCGAAGGCACGGTCGAGAGCCGAGTGTGTCACCCAGTCTTCCGTGGCATTCGTGCGGCTCGGCAGCTTCGAACCCAAGTGCACGTGCATGTCGATGAAGCCCGGCAGCACGGTGCGGCTGGAGAGGTCGATGACCGTGGCGCCCGCCGGCTTCACGAAGCCTTCGCGGATGGCGGCAATGCGGTCGTCGTGGATGACCACCGACACGTTCTTGCGCGGCGTAGCCGCGAGGCCGTCGTAGAGGAGGCCCGCGTGGACGACCACGTCCGAGGCGGAGGCGGTGAAAGGCAGGAGAGTGAGCGCGAGGCAGGTGGCAAGACACGGAAGCAGGCCCATGTTCAAGCGACCGGCGAGGCTCGTGGCGATGCCAGCACCTTGGTCGAGGGTCCGCGAAGCGAAGGTACAAGTAGAGGTATTCATGCTAGAACGATACCAAGGGAAACGAGTAAACGGGGAACCACAAGATGTTCGATTTCGACCTGAGCAACGGCTATGTTCCGCTGCGCATCATGTGCGGCGCCTTCATGCTGCCGAATGCCTGGGCCAAGCTGCGCAATCCGGCAGGCTCGGTCGGCTTCTTCGAGAAGGCCGGCTACCCCTACCCGCAGTTGTTCGTGAAGTTCGCCACGGCATTCGAGTTCGTGGTGGGTACGGCGCTGGTGCTGGGCCTATACACCATGCCGGTGGCCTGGCTGGCCACAGCATTCATGGCAGTGGCCACCATTTCAGACCTGCAGGTGAACAAGGCGTGGCTGTGGACCAAAGGCGGCTGCGAATACCCGCTGTTCTGGTGCCTTTGCTGCGGGATAGTGGCGGCGAATAGCTAGGGACAGTGGCGCCCATGGGATTTCCATTACAGAAATCTGTATAGTTCTAACATGAAGACGACATTGGACCTGAACGACCGTCTGATAGCCGAGGCCAAGGCTTTTGCCGCCGAGCAGCGCACCAGCCTCACTCGCCTCATCGAGGAAGGCCTGCAGCTGCGCCTGCG